>NZ_JAUBTQ010000043.1:18878-66622 GCF_036702515.1 Microcoleus sp. BROC3 | reverse complement strand
AAGCTGAGGCGTACTAATAGACCGAGGGCTTGACCTCTATTGACCGATGGTGATTGATGACTTAATTCTGTGCAGTCTTCAGGGTTTTTCTCCCTTACAGCTTTTCTAGGTGTCTATGACGCAGTGGCACCACTCCGAACCCATCCCGAACTCGGTTGTTAAACGCTGCGGTGGCGAAGATATTTGGTGGGTCACTGCCTGAGAAAATAGCTCGATGCCTGGGATTCTATTCTCCAAAACAAAGCCTCTTTCTGCTCGCCAGACCGGGGCTTTCTGGTTTTTATTCTGATGGTTTGAGTTGGTCTTTGGGTGCAAATAAGTAAGCTGATTAAATCTGGTTGAGTAGCTCAATGCTTCCGTGGAAAATTTGAGATGCTCTATCCATTTCTTGGGCTTTGATCTACTCTCCGGGGATCTTAGTAAATGTTTGAGCTTTCAGCAACTGATGAGAAAGATTTGAAGCTATTTGTAAGGCTCGATCGCACTTCCCAAGACAGCTAATTTGACAATTATTTTACTCAAGACTCGGGCTTGGAAAAATTCATCTTTGAGAAAAAGTAAAGCGATCGCCCACGAATCTGCTTTCACTGAGCCGATCGGAGATTAGTTTGCGACAGCAGCGAGTCGGTAGTGAAATAATTGTGCTACAAATTAACTATTTAAATTCGTGGCTAACCTAAAATGTTCACTCCGTCAGAGAGAGTGCGACTTATGAAGGAAATGCGGAAATCTCCAGAAGGAGACTTGCTGGCTAAATGGGAGGCAGCCTCGCACTGGCTGTCTCGGTTTGAGGATAGCGATGATTGGTCGATCGCCCTGATGGATGGCGATCGCACTCCTAGCGTTACAATTGGTTTTGTTTTGGAGTGCGTCTGGCGATCGCACTGGGTGACATTTGATGAAGTAGACGGATATCAGCGTTTGCTGGCAGGATTTAATGAAATTCCCGAACCTTTGCCGGCTGTTGGTGCTCCCAAAAGTTACTCGCGGGGGGTTTGGATTTTTGAAGCTCAACCGCGCAATCAACGTCGCAAAACTCTTCAAGAAAGACGACCCGGTAGAGGTGAGAAACTTCGACAAAATGCACCTGCACCCCGGTTAGATTGGTCGCTACCTGTCGCAGAATGCACGCCTCAGCAGTTGATGGAAGCGCTGATGCTGCAAGGGGGACGCTGGAATAATTTCGACCCGGAACCGATATTAACAGATTTATATCTCAACAGAGATTTGTGGCTGAATTTTATGATGCTGCCGCTGATTGCGGAGAATGAAAATAGCGGTAGGCTTTATAGTAATTTGGGTTTACTGCTTCGAGATTTGGAGGATCGCTGGCACGCTGATACGCTTTATATTTGGAGTAGGGATGATGATTGTGTTTACCCGCTGGTGGATTTTGGGAAAACTTGGATGGCGGATGATGTGCAAGTGATGGATCGCGATCGTGCCTCTGTTTTTATTGGTTATGGGGGATATGAAAATCCGCCGCCTGTTGTGGTGTATTGGTGGGATTAAGTTAGCGGTTCAACCTGATATAAATCAATGAATTCATCGCAGAGGCGCTGAGAAAAAAACCACAGAGTAAGATTAGGAAAAATTAGAGAATGGGCGATCGCTCTCTTGTATTTGATGAATATAAGATCGATCGCACTTTTGTTGTCTAATAGTTATTACCCCGTTACTGTCTTTGCTTTTAAACAGCAACTTTTTTGTAAATGTAATCAACAGCCTGTTGAACTGTTTCTATGTTCTCCGCAGCTTTATCTAGAATTTCAATATCAAATTCCTCCTCGATCGCCATGATTACCTCTACTTTATCCACGTCTAATCCACCACCATAACCACCACTACTACAACCATTTGACAATATTGACCACCAAGAATTACCAGGGTTAGCGTTATAATATGATTGTTTTACCCCTCGGTAAACTTAGTATTGAGTGTAACTTCACTTGCATCAACTTCTAGCTGAGTGGCAACAATCGCTTTGACTTTTTCATATATTTGCTGCTTAACCTTACCAATTGGGGAATATTCTGCAAAAACGGTAGGAGTGGTGGTATCAGTTGTAGTTTTATCAGAATCTAATTCTGATTTCTATTCCGATTTATCTCGGACTCTGAAATAGTAAAACAGATTAGCAACAGCAAAATCAGACGCTTTTTCCAAGTTCGACGATACTAAACTTTTATGACCAGCTATTTGCCCTTGCTCAAGGATATAATCTTCGTACTCTTGACGCTGCTGCGGAGCGAGCATTAATTCCAGTTGAGTCCGAAGAGAATAAAAATGAGACTTAGGCCGCAAATTTTCATAAAATAACTGTTCATCCGGTATTGCTGAAGCTGTTGTTGCTGATTTTCGATCACCGCTTGATGAAAAGTTTGCATTAGTAAAATCTTTACTCTGTAACTGTTTTAGCTCACTTTCGGGCAAAGCTTTAGTCCATTCAATCTGATTAAGCCAAATGTCTAAGGCAGCTAAATCGTGATTGTGAATTCGCGTGATTTCTGGGAATAGAAAATCGAGTTCGTCGTCAGAATCGCAGCCAGCAATTACTGTTAAGCCATCTTGACGGATTTGTTGTTGAAGTTGAGAAAGCCGATCGCCCGCAGCACCAAATTCATTTTGCACCTGATACGTGCCGATAATACTTTGCTCGATCGCCCAACTGCACTCTAACCGACGCAACTGTCCCGCCGCACAAGTTTCTTCTAATAAATGCGGATTTCTGTAATCTGCTAAAGCCTCAAACAACATCCCACGCGCTGCATCAATTTCAGCATTGCGGCGGTTGATATCTTGAACTTGCAAAGCCGATCGCATTCGTTGAATCGCTTGATTAAATAACCCGTAAGCCCGCACTAAGACTAGGCGATGGTTCTCAAATTTTATATCTGCAGCCACTTCGGAAATTAATTGCTTAATTTCCGCGCCTTGACCTTTCAAAAGTTGTTCTAAATTGATGAAACCATTTTCTACTTTAACTTCCAGCCTCGCAACCGCTTTTTTTAGTTGCAATGTCTGGTGCAAATTCACCGCAGACAAAGCTACCCCAGCCGCAACTCCCACACCAATGACGGCTGTTGTCGCTTGCAGCACGCCCAAACTGGCTTGGACGGCTTGAAAGCCCATGTGGTTTTGGTACATCTGCAAGCCTCCCATTGCAAGCTGCACGGGAGACACTAACGGCGATAGGGGGCTGTTGTTGACCACCGCGCCAACGGCATGGGCCGCAAACTGTCCCGTTGCTGCATCCCTCGCCATGCCGATCGGCACTCCGGCAGATGTAAAAACTTGTACGTACTTGCCAGCCTCGATCGCAGCCTGCACCGCTGCGGGAAATACAAAGTTCATCATAAATTTTTACCCTGCTAGCATCTCACAGAACAACTGATCTATTATGATCCATTTAATAAAAGAAATATTATTAGGCGCTACAAATGAATACTTCGTTAATTAGTCCCCAAACCGTTGAGCTTATTTCGCTGCTGACACGGCAAAAACTCCGAAAAGAAGATATTTCTCCGCCGATGCTTTTCCTGGCGGGGCTGGTGACGGTGTTGGTGGGAGTTATCTATGCCGACGGTACGGTTGGCGCTGAGGAAACGCAGCGACTGAGTACAACTATGACGGCACTCATCCCCGCTAACAACAGTTTGCGCCAATTGGTAAAGCCGATGGTTAAGGCCGTGCGATATCAGGAAATTTACAAAAAAATGCACGAATTGCTGGCCCTGACATCGTGCTTTTCCGAGGAGGAAAAACTGCTGTTAATTAGTTTTGGATATCAGATGTCGGCGGCAGATGGGACAATGGACGATCGCGAAAAAGAGTATTTGATACTTATCGGTAACACACTGGAAATTGACTCTCGATACTTGGCAGTTTTGGAAGCGAGTTTTAGCAGTCAAGCAATAAGCGATACAGCAGCTTTAGCAGAAGTCCACTCGTTACTAGATCCCGCACGATTTCAATCTCTCGATTCTTTGTTTGTCCGTGCTGCTAGTCACACGATCGAATATTTACCAGAAAAACCCAAACAACAAACCAATCAAAAGCATTCTGTTTCGTCCTATCAGGAGTTGAAAAAATTTCAGGAGTATCGAAAACAACTGGATACAGTTTGTGGCACACTACATTTAACTCTGCTAGATGGAAGCGAGCGCAGCGTCTTTTCTCGTACTTTAACAGAAGAATTAACAAAAATATCTCGCAACTTGCAATCTCAGCGTTTCCGCGTGGCTGTTGTGGGCGAGTTTAGTAAAGGCAAATCAACTTTACTCAATGCGTTACTCGGCGAAGAAATCCAACCGGTGCGGGATATTCCCTGTAGCGGAAGTGTGACTATTTTGAAATATGGTTCGCAGCGCCGGGTTATTTGTCGCTACAAAGATGGACGGGAGGAAGAAATTCCACCGGCACAATATCAAGAGAAAGCTTCAATTTCGGAAGAGGCGGCTTTGGGTTCTTGCGAAGATGAGATAATCAATTCGGAAATTAAAGAAATTGTTTTCGAGCATCCCGAATTAGAGTTGTGCCGCAATGGGGTAGAAATTATTGATTCTCCCGGATTAAACGAACAAGCGGAACGCACAGCGGTAACTCAGCAAGTTCTAAAAACTGCTGATGCAGTGATTTTCTTGACTCATGCTCAAAATGCTTTAACGGAGAAAGAGCGGGAACTGCTTTTCTACTTAAAAAAAGAACTGGATTATGGGAACGATCAAGGCGCAAGTAATATTTTTATTGTAGTTAACTTTTTCGATTTGCTGCGCCGAGAAGAGAGTAGAACTCAGGTAATAAAAAGGGTAGAAACGATTGTTAATGCGGCCAATCCAATTATTGCCGGGGAAAACCGCAGTCATTTTATTTCTGCTCAATCAGCATTGGATGCGATTTTAGCAGGAAATGAAAATGACGATTACCTCAAAGCTTTTCAGGGTTTTACAAAGTCGGTTGAGCATTTTTTGACAGTTGAACGGGGGGCGATCGCACTTCAGCAGTCGGCATCTGGAATGAAGCAAATTATTAATACTGGCTGCGATGAATTGACTCAATATAGGGAAATGCTAGAAGGAAAGTTGACAGTTTCTGAAGGAGATAAGGCGAAGATTTTTGAACAAATAGCGGAAGTAAGCGGCCGCGATGTGAAAATCAAACTTTTAGCGGATGAATTGATGGAGCAATCTGTACAAGAAGCTATTGAATCTTGGAATGAATGGGTGGAAGGATTGGGACAACGCCTGATTGAAAAAAGCGATCGCTGGACTTCCGAGCATTCGCATATGTGGAGTCAAAAAGAGTTGACTAAAGATTATTCAGATCAATTTGTGGGAGATATCACCCAAGAAATAGAAGATTGGGCTACTCAAAAAGTACAGTCTATTTTTCAACAGAATATGGGAGCTTTAAATAGTCAAGTTGATGAAGACATTTATGCAATTCGGCAGGAGTTTCAAAAGTTCGATAAGCAACTGAGTAGTAACCTTGTCAGTCAATTTAATAATTTGGCGATGGCAGGTAATTTGGGCGGGATGGGTACAAGTGGAAGCGGGATTGCTGAATCAATTGGTGAGATAGAAGATGGCGGATTCATGGGCGGTTTAGGGATTGGTGCCGCCGTCGGTGCTGCGTTGCTGTTTTTTACAGGGCTTGGTTTTATTGGAGTTATTTTGGGTGGCTTAGCTGCGGGTGCTGGTGGAGGTTTGGGCTTGAGTTTCTTAGATGGCGACGCCGTTAAAGCTCAAATCAAGGAAAAAGTTTGTGAGTTAGGGTTTGAGAATTTCGATGAATCTTCACAGTCTATTTTTGATAAGATACAACAAAGAATTATTGCATTATTCGAGAAGCGAATTGAGGCGAGTAATGGTGTGATGTCAAAAGCTATCTCGCTGTGGGAGAATTTATTAGAACAGCAGGAAAATCGCGATCGCCAAAATCAAGCAGAATGCGAAGCCGAAAAGGTTTGGCTGGCTGACAAACGTCGGGAACTAGAACAAGTACAGAGTCAAATTGAAACAATCTTAAATCAAAGCGATCGCTAATTCAATGAGACATGATACGGAGGACACGGCAGTGCCGTTTCCCTACCCCGATTAATTGTAGGGACACGGCAATGCCGTCTCCTGAGTGTGGGTAATATTAATTGCGATGCTACCGGATTTGATATAAAAGGTAAGCGCAAAAAAACCATAGTACCTTGTGAATACTATGGTTTTTTTGGCAATGACCTACTTATTACTGGTGTTTCTATGCCAAAACTGGCACGGGCTGCGGCCAACGTCCCATGACTTTACCAATTACCGCCAATTCTTCCATCAACTTGTCGAACTGATCCGGTGTTAAAGATTGCGGCCCGTCAGACAAAGCTTTTTTCGGATTCGGGTGCACTTCAATCATCAGCGAATCTGTACCAGAGGCGATCGAAGCAAACGCCATTGACGGTACAAACTGCGCCCAACCGGTGCCGTGACTGGGGTCAACCATCACCGGTAAGTGAGTCAGAGTCCGCAATACTGGTACTGCCGACAAATCTAGCGTATTGCGCGTATACTGCCTGTCATACCCGCGAATTCCGCGCTCGCACAAAATCACGTTCGGATTGCCAGAAGCCATGATATACTCAGCAGCCATCAACCATTCTTCAATGGTGGCGGAAATGCCACGCTTCAGCAAAACAGGTTTGTCTTGAGCTCCGACTTTCTTCAACAGTGAGAAATTCTGCATATTTCTCGCCCCGACTTGGATCACGTCCGCTACTTCCACGATCGCACTTAAATCGGCCGCATCCATAACTTCCGTAATAATTCCCAAACCGCTAGCTTCCCGGGCCGCAGCTAGCAATCCCAAAGCACTCTCGCCGTGGCCTTGGAAGGCGTAGGGGGAAGTTCTCGGTTTGTACGCGCCACCACGGAGAAAATGAGCTCCAGCAGCTTTGACGCGCATTGCCGTTTCGACAATCATTTCTTCGTTTTCGACCGAGCAAGGGCCTGCTACGATCGCGATCGGGTGATTTAGGCCGATCGTCACAGTTCCTAAAGGAGTAGCAACTTTTACTGCGCTGGGTTCTCCTTGGCGGTACTCCAGAGAAGCGCGCTTGTAGGGTTTTTCCACGCGCAGCACTTCTTCAATCCAGGTGCTCATTTCGCGCAGTTGCAGAGGTTCGAGCTCGGCGGTTTCGCCTACCAAACCCATGACAACTTTGTAACGGCCGACGATTTTTTCTGGGATCAAACCCCAGGTACTGCGGAGCTCTTCGTCTAGTCGATCGATCTCGGCTTCTGGAGTGCCGGCTTTCATTACAATAATCATATTTTTTTTGCCTTTTCAGTTGGGCTAGAAACGGATCGTGACACTGATGCACTGAGAAAAATAGATGCAATGGGCGATCGAGAATCTATTTATATCAGTATTATTAGCATTGTTGTGGGGCGGGTTCTTGTTCCCTCTCCAAGGACAAACTCTAGATGGTTAACACCTTAGTTGTTAGCTAATGACTAATTACTAATGACTAATGACTAACTTTTGGGCTTGGCGGCGCGCCACGCTTCTCGCATCCGTCCAAAGTTGGTATTAAATTCTTCCCACCCCAGAGTGCTTCCTGAAATTTCTTCATCCCAGGAAGCCGAGAGGACTCCGTAACTCAATCCCAGAACCCCTAGACCAAAACAGCCCATGCTTACGAGTAATACTGCTGTGTTGGGCAGATCGAACAAGCCGTTGCTGACTACCAAATAGCTTATAAAAAATGTGGAAATTCCCATGATTGTCGGTATGCCGCAGAATACCGCTATGCGGGATATCATGCGTTTGCTGACTGCTTCTGGGATGGATTGCGCCTGTTTTCCGGTTTTGTTAGCTTTGGGCTGCTTGTCGGCAGAATCAGACTCTAAGGCTGCGTTTGCTTGGGGTTCTGGGGGCTTTTTAGGCGTTTTTTTACGATTTGTTGCCGGTTCAAAAGGCAAGCGCTGGCGGGGTGGTTCGGAGGACATATTTTATCTCTCACCTGAAATCTCGAACATTTTTCAATAAGTCTTGGTGTTTGTCCAAGATTAAAGAATATTGTCGCAAATTTTGGCTTTGGTGTTTAGCCGCGAATGCCTAGACGGGCAATCAATGCTTTGTAGCGATCGACATTTTGCTTTTGGATGTATGCCAGCAGGCGCTTGCGGCGGCTGATCATCATCATCAAACCGCGCCGGGAGGCGAAGTCTTTTTGGTTGATTTTCAGGTGGGCGCTGAGTTTGGTGATGCGATCGGTCAGCATCGCGACTTGGACATCTGCTGAACCGGTATCGGTTTCATGGGTTTGGTAGTCGCCCATGATTTCTTGTTTGCGCTGTTGTGTAAGTGGCATGAATGGATTTTAGTTTTTTTTGTACGATGTCACAATCTGCAATTGTACCACAGCCAATGAACAAGGGTGCAGGGTGCGAGATAAAATTTTTGCTGCAAGAGTTCGCATGGCGAGTTTTAATCCCCTTGCGGGGAAAAGAGAATGGCGACTTTGAAACCAGCGATCGCCAACAGTACCACATTCTTTAGCGCCAGCAACGGCGCGCACACTCTCTGTCTGACCCCGGCAAACAACCCCGAGAGTTGCGATGACCCCTATAATAATGTCGAAAGATATTTCTATAATGGTTGGTGGATAAAGGCCCAGTACCCTGCATAAATGCTTTTTACGGCACCCACCAAACGTAATAAAATTCTGGCCGCTGTGGTGGGTGGCCGCTGGCGCGATCGACACAGCAAACGCACAATAAGAAAAACCCCGGAACAAAATGGCAAAGCCACCCGGTCTAAAGACCTTCCCCAAGTTACTGTCTCAAAAAGAGGTAGACCTCATTGTGGCAAATGACGAGTACACCAAGAACCCAGGCGATGTACTCTTTCGCTACTACGGAGACTTCGGACACAACACCCCCGAGCCAACCACACCCCCAGAGGCCGACGCGCCCATCCGTCGCGGAGCCCCCGGCAAAGAAACCCCGCCACCAAGCCCCTGGATGCTCGCTTGGGGGAAGACCTTACAAGACCGTGGGTTCTTCGATGAGATGCCCAATCAATACCGCGTCACGGATTGGTTCGGCAGCCTTTCGGCCCAGTTCAAATGGCACATCGACAACCACCGACACGGAGAGAGAATCCTCGCCATCAGCCTCTCCAACAACCGCGTCATTGGCTTTCGCAAAGATGCCAATAGCCCCGTCTTTGAACTCGAACAACATGCAGGAGACGCCTATTTAATCGCTGGTCCAATCCGCTGGAGTTGGCAACACTGCGTGCTGCCAAGAGGCAAAGACAAGAGCGGAGGGAGAAGTTTTGTGGTGAGCTTTAAGCGCCCCGCGCAATAATCAGCCACGCCCCCTTCCTTCACTTCAATTAAAGAGTTTCAATTCCCTTGCGGGGAAAAGTGAATTCCGACTCTAGATGTCAGAGACTACTTGTATTTTCATGTTTCAATCCCCTTGCGGGGAAAAGTGAATTGCGACATTGCTAGTCCGTTTTTAAAATTCAATAATTTAAAAAGAGTTTCAATCCCCTTGCGGGGAAAAGTGAATTGCGACTTGCGATCGACTCAAAGTCTCGTATACATCAACAGAAGCTTGTTTCAAGTAGGGAAACGGCATTGCCGTGTCCAGAGTTGCTATCGGCTCAAATAGGCGATCGCCTCACGTATCCAATCATCGGCATTACCTTTGGCGGACAAAGTGCTGTCTTGACTGAGGGTTTGCAGCGCTTGCAAGACTTCAGCCCCAGTGTATCCCATCGCCAGCAGGATCATCTCGACTTCTTCTTGAATAGCTGGGGAGACTCCGGCGGCAACTGAAGTTGTCAAACCTGCTTGCTGTCGCCATTCCGAGAGTTTGCTTTTGAGTTCGAGGGCGAGACGTTCTGCGGTTTTTGTTCCCACGCCCGGAGTTTTGGCGAGGATGCGGGTGTTACCGCCGACGATCGCCTGGACTAAATCTTGCAATCCTAAAGTATCGAGAAGTGCGATCGCCAGTTGAGCACCGACACCGCTGACACTCGTCAACTGCCGAAACAAATCGCGTTCGGCCGCGCTGCCAAAACCGTACAATACGATTTGGTCTTCCTTAACTTGCTGGTGGGTAAATATTTGGGCGACTTCGCCGGATGCTGGCAATTGACCGGTCACGCGGGGCAAAATTTGGATTTCATAGCCGATTTGATTGACTTCCAGAGTCAATATGACGCGGTTGCTGCCTTTGGCGATATCGGCGACTGTGCCTTTGAGATAGCTAATCATAAAATTAATAATAATACACCGCTATTGGCTTTCATCAAACTCGGTTATGATGCTGCGGATTTCGTTGAGACTGATATCTGCGCGATTCCCTTCGGGATAGCTTCGCTTCACGGATTTTGAGTAAATGGTTAACAAAAGTACGATCGACGGCGATTCGACTTGATCGATCATGCGATAGCCTGCACTTTTTCCTTTTTGGATGTTGCTGTTTTTCACCCGGACTTTTAAGATGATATAATCTTCGCCCATTCCGGGAATGCGATCGCCAATAAAATTGCCAGCCTGTATTTGTTCAATTACGGGCTGAGTATCTAGCCGGATTTGTCGATACTTTTTGGATAATTCACGCAAATTTCGCTTACACTCAGGCGTTAAATCGATTTGAACTAGATGATCGGATTCATTCGACATCGATGCCCTCCCACATTTGAGAAAGAGGTATTCGCTGTCGGGTTTTAGCTTCCTGGAATGCCCTTTTGAGACTGGCTTTCACTTCTGCAACTGGAGTATCGTCTGGATCTTCTTCAGCTTCATATATAGGTTCGGAAAGGAGAATAATGCGTAGAAGAGCGGAAATACCGAGTGTTAAAGGTCGATCGAGCAATAATTGACCTTTTTCGGCATCGATTCTCTCCCACAGTTCAGAGATTGGTCTGGTTTGTCCGGCTTTGGCTTGCTGCAACGCTCTTCTGAGACTGGCTTTTACTTCTTCAACTAGAGTATCGTCGGGGTCGTCTTCACCTTCATCCGTAGGTTCCTGAAAGAGGACGATGATTCGCACGGGGCCCGGAGTGTCTAGTGTTAAAGGTCGATCGAGAATTAATTGACCTTTTTCGTCGATCGTTCCTGTGACTTCAAATGCTTTCATGTATTTTGCCTTTATTTTTTTGAGTTAATACTATCATTATATAAGGCAGCCCGAGCAATTTTGTTGTTGTCAATTCAAAATAAGCTGCTGTTTAACCAAAGACAAATCCGTCTTGCCAAAATTCACAACCAAAGCCACATTGAAATTTTCCAACGATTTGACAAACCACATAATTTCATTAGAAGCTTTACCTTCATAGTGATTAAACAAAATAGAAAACCGCTTTTCCAACTCTGGTTTAACTTTGCCCGAAAGCAGTACAAGTTTCAGCAATAAACCCATTGTCCTGCTGGCACCGAGGTTGTACACCAAGTCGTAAAAAACGTAGTGGCTGGGATGTTGAGAATTTTCCACTACTAAGAAGTTGAACAACTGGTGGCAAGTCCGAACTAACAATAGATTATTGAATTTCACCGCGTCATTTTCTCGCAATGTATTTTTGATTTGTTTGTACAAACGGTCATTAAATTGACGCCCGCCGTATTCTGGTTCGACCGAGGATATTAAATATTCATATAAATCCACTTTAAATGAGCCGTAAGATGGAGTTTGTCTGGCATCTCTCAGGAAAAATTGAGCCGCTTCTTTGTAGCTGCGCTCGCCCGTTACTTTTCCGGCAAATTCCCTGACCGCTAAGTGCAGTTCTGCATCGTTCAAAAGTGTGGGATTAGCCGCCCGCTGCACAATTCCTATTTCTGTATTTCTCGGCTCAACCAAATAATTTAAATATTGAGACAAATGTGTTTCAAATTGTCGCTGTCTTTGAAATGCCAGTTTTTTGATAGTTTGTTGGTCTTCCTCAATGCTGTCCTTGCTCAGCAAAGAATGGCCGTACAAATAAGGATACCGACATATCAATTCGCCCAAAGGAGAATCACTATCTTGTTGCTGCGGTTCCGCCTCTCTATCTAAGGCTTTGACTAAGCGCTCTATGGTCTGGAATTCTTCACTTTTAGTAAAAAAGGCTATTTGTTCTTGCAAGCGCTTGACTATGTAAAATTCTATCCCAAATCGGGGAGAAGTCTGCTTAAATAAAGCTACCAACTTTGCGATCGCGAATTGGTTTTGTGAATGCAATTGCCAGCGGTTGATCGGGATGTAGCAGCAGCGGTGGAGGATATATTTAAAGTGCTGATCCGATCGCTTGACGGAGACTATACTGTACAAAGTTGCTTCAATCTCTCGATCGGGATAGCCCATGCCGTCGATAAATAGCTTTCGGAACCGCTCGATCACCTGTGCGGGCGATTCTGTTTCTACGCAGGAGACGATGTGGTCGTACAATCTCTGTTCGCTGCTGCCAGTTGGAACCGTCTCTGAGGGCGGGGTGAGAATGCTGCTTTCTGCGCCGGTGTCTGCGCTGCTTTCTGCAACTTGTGCGACAACGACTGTCGGTTTTTCCCGAAAAGTTCGATCGGGATTCAAGAACCAATAGTGTTCTTGGCTTAATTTTTTGTTCGCCGCCCAATCCAAAGCTGACTGCAAACTTTCCCCAGTCAATAACAGCGATTCATCTTCGCGGTCGGAAGCCAGCCATGCTGCTAGCGCGGAGCGGTACGGAGCCAATTTTCCCAGCTCTTTTTCCACCCAGAACTGATTAAAAACTGACTGATAAATTAGGTTGCTAACTATTAATTTTCCCTGATATTTAACAACCAGTCCTGACTGTTGCAATTCGATTTGTTCGGGAGAGTAATTGGCAGGTACTCCCGGCGCTTCCGTTTTTTTCGGGTCGGGCGGTTGCAAAATTTGCTGGTAAAGCGTTAACAGCCGGGTGAGGTCGCAGTGGCTGTGGAAAATGCGATCGCGAATTGCTGTCAAATGTTGGGTTGCGTCCCGTTCTTCCCAATTTTTAATAATTCTGTGTTTCAGCAGTTTTTCAACTTGCTGGGCTTCGGAATTTCTGCCAATGAAAGGCCCGTATTCAAGTACCAAGTGGCAAACCTTTTGAGTCAGAAACGGTTGACCGCCCGTCCAAGTTAATATTTCTTGGAGCACTTTTTGGGGGCGAAACGCTTTGAGTGCCAATCCTTTTGCTAGCGGCCAACTTTCATCTAGTTGAAATCGACTTAGATTAATCGGCCGTCCAATATTAAAAGGGTTGCAGCTTTGATCTCGGATCGATTCTGAGGGGGCTGCTACTCCCAGAACAGCAAAAGTCAGGCGATCGTATTCCGGCTGCTCTGCCCGCTTGGAGTAACAAGCCCGGATCAACGCAAAAAAATCGCTGGTACTGAAATTTAGACGGCTGGTGCTGTCAATGTCATCTATGAAAATTACCAGGTTTTGCCGAATTGACTTGACCAGAACTTTTTCGATAAATATCTCTAATCGCTGCACTGGCGACAGCAGTTCGCGATCGTTCCACCACTTGATGGCATCAAATCTGTTTGTGAGGTGCAAACTGCTTGCCATGCGGTACATGATGGCGGCGTACCACTTGTGAGGGGAGATATCTGGGCTGCTGATGCTTCTCAAGTTGATGGCGGCAAAAACTGTACCTTCTGCTTGCAATCTTTTGGCAGTTTGCACTAGCAGGCTGGACTTTCCCATTTGCGGCGAACTCAACACGTAGCAGAATTGTCCGGCTTTGAGTCCTTCGTAGAGTTCGCTGTCGGCCGATCGCCTGACATAGGTGGGGGCACCGGCAGGCAAATATCCTCCGACTTGATATTGGTAGCTTGAGTTGACTTCTGCTGTCATCTGCGAATTCATCAAGATGCTGCGCCCCTCTGGTGTGCGATCGAAAGGTTATAAATTGCAATTATTGCCAGCTTACTATGGTTGAAAATTTTTGTTCGTCTTTCTTTATTGTCCACTAATTCACTTTTCTCTTTCTCAATCTTTACCGTATCTTTGCAACCTTTCCCGCCATATCCTGCGAGCGAGCGACCGTACCCCACACCCCTTGTTATTCACATTCGTTTAGATAAGTATGTTAATTTTCACTCGCTCTGATTACCAACGCCAAAATGCCATTTAATTCACAATTTTTTACAATTTTACTTTAAAATTCACCCGATGGTATGATGTTGCCAGGGAAACTCATAACCGCAGTGTCGTCAAACTCCTGCCTGGAGATCCGGCTGCCTTCTGCCGGAGGAAAAGGCTCAGCAATGGCTGTCAATAAAAAACCCCAGCGTTTTGCTGAGGACTGCTTGAGTGGGAGATATCGTTAATCTGCGTTTTTTTAGTTGACTTAGATTGCATGGAATTCCATGCTGCTGACACTCCCCGGACTTCCGCAAGCGCGGGGATTCTTAAGGACAAATTTTTCGGGATAAATCCACAAAAAATTTAATTCTTAAAGGCATTGTCAGTACCGGGCTAACCACTGGCTCAACTATTATAAAAGTTAAGTCTGTGGCTAATTGTAGAAGATGCGCCCTGATGGCTTAACTACCCGATGGATTAGCACCCTGATGGCATAACTCCCTGATGGATCGACGCCCTGATGGCTTTCGCTCCACTACCCAAAAAATTCTGGTTGGTGGATGATCGTGGACGTTAGTAACACGTCACTTCCGGCGTTTCCGATCGCAAGCGGGTGTGCCTGTCTAAATTGATTATGGCAGGCAGATTTCTCAGAAGACAAGTGGGCTATTGCATCAACCCACTTCTGACAGATCGGGTTTGCCAAAAAGAGTCAATCTACGCAAATCAGGGTCATCGAACATGAAAAACAGCATCTTAGTATTAGGGGTAATTGCCTCGGCTGGCATCGGCTTTTTCTATGCAGGTAGTGCCAGCGCTTCTGCGATCGTCCCACAACCTTCATCAGCCAGGAGTTTGACGGCTTGGGAGAGTCGTCCCGACTTTAACTACACTGGAACGAATGAAGATGGGGAGCAAGAAGAGGTAAAAACGGGTAAAGGTAGGAAATAATTGGCGCTGTCAGTGGTTGTGTTTGTTGTCGTAACCGCCTTTCATCGAGGCGATTAAAACTCGATCCTAAAATCACTCTACCTAATCCCGGGGGTTGGAGTCAGTTTCAAAGAACGGTAAATGGGAAAATAAACAGGTAAGGCGAGTCTGTCGGTGGAGTTTCCCCCCCTCTCAACTTCCTTACCTTCTGATGTTCGGGATTTGGATCGGGCACAATCGTATTTCATCTCGTAAAAACCCAATGGAAAATATTCTCGAAACTACTCGCAGACAGCGGGTATTGACAAGAACCCAGGAACGGCGTCAGGCAACACCGAAAGAAAAACAGTTGATTCACCTGCTGGCGAATATGGCTTGCAGTTTGGTGAACTACGACTACAAACACGCAGCGGGGAAGGGAGTTATCCCGCCTTCGGAACGCAAGCGTTTAGCGGAATGGCACTACCTGCGAGTTCAGCAAATTCGCCGGATCGAACGCTCTTTAGAGCCCGTAGCGACTCTCAAGCGCGTTTACTACAAGAGCATCCTCAGTCCGAGGGATCTGAAGTCTTTAAAACTTCTGTGGCTTGAGGAGGACAAAAACCGCGTCAAACGGGTCGATCCTGAGTTGGATGACATCCTCAGCGAAGCTTTGGATCGGGGAGATACCTTGAAACAGCTATTTCACACTATCGAAGTCAAAGAACGCACCTTTTCTGCAACTCCTAGCCCCGGCGCCGTGCCGCTTTGGGTCAAAGAGTGGGAAGACTCGGAATATGACATAAACTTTTTTCCGCCTTCGTTCTCTGCATGGGTTTCCATCGTGGACGACTAGGTTCAAGAAAAACTCTTTGACATGGCATCGATCGTAAAATTCAAATGGTAGACTTATTTGCTATTGCTGCCATTGGCGAAGAGGGTGGGGGCGATCGGCTAAACCAGGCGGCGTGGCGCGCAGGCCTCCGAGTACAGAGAAGTGAATCGGAGTCAGTACCATTGTACAATGGGGGAAAACCAGGGCTTCAGCTAATCGCTGATAGCTGATAGCTGATAGCTGATAGTTTCTCATGACTGACTCGATTTCTACTTCTCCTCTAGACTCGGCGGCCGATACAGCCGAACTCCGCTCTCAGTTGAGGTCGGGTTCGGAAAAAGCTCAACTGCAACTGCTGCAACAACAAATAGCAGATTCCGGTTGGGATGTATTGATGGAATTTTTATTAGAGCGCAAGTCAGATGCACCGACTGCGGTAATGGGTAAGGCTTACCAAATTCTTTACAGTGCTAATTCTCCGAGAGCGACGGAGTTTTTGCAAGCGAATTTTCCGACTGGGCTTGTGCCGCTGCGATCGGACTCTAACGTTGATTACACTCCGCTGCAACAATTATTGGCGTTACAGGAATTTCAAGAAGCCGATCGCTTGACTTTAGACAAGCTTTGTGAATTGGCGGGGGGAACTACCCCGCAGAGAAAGTGGCTGTATTTTACGCAAGTTGAAAATTTGCCGGTAACGGATTTGCAAACAATTAATACGCTGTGGAAAGTTCATTCCGAAGGCAAATTTGGCTTTTCGGTGCAGCGGGAAATTTGGCTCGGTTCGGGGAAGAATTGGGATAAGTTGTGGCCGCTAATTGGCTGGAAGAAGGGGAATAATTGGACGCGGTATCCGCAAGAGTTTATTTGGGATTTGAGCGCGCCTAGGGGTCATTTGCCGCTGTCGAATCAGTTGCGGGGAGTGCAGCCTTTTGCAGCTTTGATGGCTCATCCTGCCTGGTTGAAGTGAATGGTTTTCGGTCGGGCTTTTGGAGAATGTGGGGCGGGCTGGATGGCCGGCCCCGCTATTGTTTTTGGGGAATTGGGATTTGGATTTTTGAGGCTCAGAAATTCACAGAAATTCACAGGCGGGACGCCTGTTCCACTTTTGGGAGAGAGGGAGAAGGGCGATCGCACTTCTAAGGAATTTGGAAAATTTTATACAATACTTATATCAACTAATTAGCAAGAGGGCTGGGAGTCATGGTAGGCATAGGAACCAAACTCACTTTAGCAGAATTTCTAGCTTTGCCCGACGGAGATATATATTGTGAGTTTGTAGATGGTGAAGCAGTTCCTAAAGTGTCTCCAAAATTTTTTCATTCCAGTTTACAGGGAGCTTTGTGTCGCCTGATTCGTGTATGGTGTAAAGGACGCGGGCGAGTGCTTCCAGAATGGGCAATTTTGTTAAAACGTCAGGATAAAGATTGGGCACCTGTTCCCGATTTAACGTACATTTCTTATGAAAGTCTGCCGAAAAGTTGGCGGCAAAATGAACCTTGTCCTGCAATTCCTGAACTGGTGATTGAGATTATATCGCCGGATCAAAGTATGAAGGAATTTGAAGAGAAGGCGAAAGATTATTTGGCTGCGGGTGTTCCGCGAGTTTGGGCGATCGATCCAGAGGGTATTTTAATTAGAAGTTTTTTGACGGATGGTTTGACTCAAGTTTATACCGATAATACACCGATTGTGGATGAGTTGCTGCCTGGTTTGGAGTTGACGACTAGACTGATTTTTGAAGAAGCCGAATTGATTGATTGATTAATTGAGGGCGATCGTACTCTGTGCAAGATATCAGTCGTAGGGTGCGTGACAAAGGGAAAACTTTAACTCGCGGCGGTGGGACTATTGACTGTCACGCACCGCACGCGGGCAAAGCATTGAATAATACGCTGTCACCGGAAATGATATCACTTACACTTCGAGATGGATTTTAATTGTTGTTCCAAAAGCTTTTCTGAATGCTGATTCAACATCGGGAAGTTTTTGAATTGCCATTAGCAAAAGTGGTGTTGAGGAAACTTTAATTCTTGCTTCTCTATCATTGAGAGCCATCAGTTTTCCGTGCTGTCGCATCAGTTCTTTAGTGCTGCGTGGTGATATCTGAAGTAGCACAGTTTTCCATGTTAGGTCTAGTATTCCTTGCATTGCTTCTTCTATTTGTTTGAGGGTGTCGTTTTTTTGAGGTAAAACGCCTGGTAGTTCCAGTTGAACGAAATTTTGTGCTTGCATAGTCTTACTCATGATGAAGAAATGATTGTTTTAACTGGGAAATGAGCGATCGATCGGCTAACTTGCTTCCCATCTCTATATTCCTTGAACAGCAAAGGTTTGACGGCTCTATTTCAACGCAAATCTGGCGCTGTATCCAAAAGTGAGCCAAAATTGAGCCGCGCCACAAATTGGCTGATGTTATAAGTTAAATATGGTTACTGAAGGTTAAAAAATCAGCATGGCAGCTACTCTGAGAGCATCGGAATCTGGGTTAAAAATTGTCGATCTGGCCAGGAGAAAGAAAGGCTTGAACAAACACGCTCCTCGCTGGTGCGGAGATGCCCTAACTTCAGTATCAGTTTTAAAGCGGTTTTGGCGGGGGATTCCTATTGAGCAACCAGCTTTTGTCAATATTTGCAAGGCTGTAGAAGTGGATAACTGGGAAGATATTGTTGATGATAGTCCCTTGTCTCAGACAGATTCGAGAGCAGAGTTTTTTGCTTGTGACGATGCTTGGGTTGGTCGAAAAGACCTGATTACTCAACTCGCAGAGAAAGTTCAGGGTTCATGTCGCCTGTTAATTCTTCTTGGCATTGCGGGAATTGGTAAAACGGCTTTAGCTGAAAGATTGGCGGTGGAGTTACAAGACGACGGTCGTAAGTTTCATCAGGAAAATTTTGAAAATGAACAGCAAGCTTCTGATTTTGCTAGTGTGGCGATTCGATGGTTGGAAAAGTGGGGAGAACGCATTACGCCAGATGACCGCAAAGATACACAGCGGTTGCTGAATCGATTAGTCGAGCGATTGCGAGAAAATCGGTATTTGGTGGTGATAGATTCTCTGGAACTGATTTTAAAAGGAAATGAAGAAGCAGGTTGGAATGGTTTTCAGGATGAGTTGTGGGCAAAATTTTTGGAAACTTTTTTGGCAGTAGAATCTTGCCAAAGTCGTATCATCGTAACATCGCAGGATTTGCCAGAGCAAATTCCGGCCCGTTATAAAAATTTTTGGTATTGTCAAGAATTGAAGGGACTGACAGCATCAGAACAGTTAGACTTGTTCGATCAAACAGGACTAGAGGTTGAAATAGATTCACCAAATAAACCTTATTTAGAACGAATCGGGGCTGCTTATGAAGGGCATCCATTGGCTTTGCGGGTGATTGCTGGGGAAATTGGCAGTCAGCCTTTTTATGGTAACGTGGCGGGTTATTGGAATAAATACGGGCAGGAAATTGAAGAAGTTGAGAAGGCAATTGAGGAAGCTAAGACCAAAGGAATAACGGCATCAGCCGATGACGACTGGCGACTGGATCGATATACTCGCGAACTGCGAAAAAATGTGCGAGTCCGGCTGGAAAAGACGTTTGAAAGATTGAAAAAAGATGTTTTGAATGCCTATCGATTGCTTTGCGAAGCTTCGGTGTATCGCTGTAGAGTACGGGAGGAGTTTTGGCTAAGTCATTTGGAAGATTGGGATTGCGATGAGGAGAAGCAAGAGTTAGCGTTGGATGCGTTGCGCGATCGCTTTTTGGTAGAAGAAGAATTAATTGACGATGAGGTACACTTGCGACAGCACAATTTAATTCGCAGCGTAGCATTAGAGCATTTGAAAAATTTGACAGCGAGGTAGTGGACAATATGAACAGTAATTTTGCTGAATTTGATTTTAAAAGTCAAAATGGTTTGGATGTTGGCATCACGCCACCGGGAGAGTGGATGCTGGCTAATCTGGGAATCGATCTAGCAGCACCGGAGTTTAGGGAACTGTCCCCTTGTAAACGCGCTCAGTACAGAGCGGTTAAAAATTGGCTGACGAGGTACAAAGTGAAGCCGGATGCTTCCAATCTTGAGAAAGTCCGGGGATACTTGGAAGCATTTCACCATCTCTGCGAAGTGGAAGACTGGGAAAGAGCAAGTCAAATCCTTTTTACTCATTTAAAAACACCAACAAATCAAGCTTTACACAATCAACTGGGTCATTGGGGATACTATTTAGAACAAATTGAAATTTATAGCCGCATTTTACATAAAGTCGCGACACGCACTTCTAGTTTTTTAAATGGTTTGGGGAATGCGAATCAAGCTTTAGGAAAGTATGAAATAGCGATTGAATACCATGAGAAAGTCTTGATTATTGCACAGGAAACTCAAGACCGCAGTCTAGAAGGGATAGTTTTGGGAAATCTAGGAAATACTTATTTATCTCAAAGAAAGTTTTCTAAAACAATGAAGTGCTATCAGGATAGTTTAGCTATTGCACGGCAAATCCCAGACCGTCGCATGGAAGGCACGGCATTAACAAATTTGGGCGGTTTTTACCATATCCAGGGTAACTATACTCAAGCAATAAAGTATTTAAAGGAAGGCTTACTCATTGCAAAAGAAATTTCAGACCGCCAAATTGAAGGAGCAGCATTAGGAAGTTTAGGTGTGGTTTACCGCTGTCGTAAAGATTATGTTAAAGCTATGCAATACCAGCAGAAGAGCTTGAATCTTATGCAAGAGATTCAATACAGTAAAGGTGTGGAAAAATCTTTCAGAGATGTGGGTGCAGTTTACCGCCGTCTTAAAGATTATACCAATGCGGTTGAGTGTCACGAGCAGCATTTATCACTAGCAAAAGAAATACAAGATCCCTTGGGTCAGAGACGGGCACTAGAAGATTTGGGATGGATTTATTACCTACAAGAGGATTACGATCGAGCAATTAATTTTTACCAGGCAAGTTTGAGCATTGTGCGACAAATAAAAAGCGACATTGAAGGAGAGTTTTTGGTCTTGTTTGGTCTGGGAACAACTTATGTAGCTTCAAAAGATTATGTCAAAGCAATTGAGTGCTATCAGCAGGCTTTACCAATTGTGCGACAGATGGGCAACCAGGGAGAAATAGCTGTATTATTGGGTATTGCAGAAGCTTATAAGGAACTAAAAAGCTATCCTAAAGCTATAGAGTATTATCAGCTAATATTAATTCTTCTAAGTGAAGTCAATAACAGTGAAGCAGAAATTTTTGCTCTGGTTAGTGTGGCAGGTATTTACTCTCAGCAAAAAGATTACATAAAAGCAAAAAGTTGTTACGAGCAGATTATATTATTGGCACAAACAACAGGCACTCGTGACATGGAAATGGTAGCATTGGCTCGTTTAGGCTCTACCAATTTAAAACTAGGATACAAACCACAAGCTATTGAGTTATACGAGCAGACATTGCCAATTGCCAAGGAACTTGGGGAATATGAACGAGAGATAGCAATACATATTAAATTGGTTTTTTTGTATTTAGAACAGCAAAGATACTCCCAGTTATTTAAATCTTTAATTCGACTGGCATTTAAACATTGGTTGGTTATACCAATATTTACTGGATTATTATTTGCCTTAGCCTTAATAGGAATATTTTCTGTTATTTTATCAGTGATAATTTTGGGATTGGCTGCACTTTTCCTTAGCGTAATGGTTACATTTATCTTGTGGCAAGTTTTCCAAAGTATTAAGAATAGTCAGGATAAAGGTGGATGATACGCAACTTTTTAGTGCACAGATTGACCTAATTTGTAATTTGCTTTAATTTTATCCCAGTTTTGATTATCCATCAATTACTATCGAGAACTCACAGACATTCATTAAGTTGCTTCATATCCCCTTGCGGCTGCACTTGCTTGTGCAAACTAATTTTGTCGCCCACTTCATACCCCGAATTAAAACCCGCCTCGCTGCTGACTTGAGAATCTGTTCTCGTTCTAATTTTAACCCCTCGGCCCTCTAGATAATCGGCGATCGCCTGTTGATTTTTCTCAAACATCGATCGCACTACAATCGCTGGAGTCGCCGCCGCATCGCCCGAACCCGGAATCCCCGACTTTTCCATCTCCTGTTTTTGTTCCAACAATCTTTGTCTTAACCTTGTCGCGCATCCAACCCGAAAAGCATTCAGATACGCCAACCCCCTCCCGTTTCCTTTGCGGTATTTAGCCCTTTTTTCAATTGCAGAACTCAAATACTCGTACAGATGTTTGCAAACAATCAGGTTTGTAGAAGTTCCCACCAAAAACATACTGCCATTATAAGTGTTTCGCATGGCACTGCAACCGTTAGCGTCGGCAATTCCCGAAAGCAGCATCATTTTCCAAGTAACAAATTTCGATGTTGTTTCAACTGAGTCTTCGTCAATCTCTTCTTGGTGATTTGGCCCTAAATCCGCGAGGCTGAGATTGTATTGTGCCAGTAAAAGGGAAGCTTTTTCGGCCGCCGCAGTCGATTCGTTTTCATTGGATGAGGTGGCGAGGGCTAACAGCTTTTTGATTCTTTCGACAATACTTGTGTCTGCCATTTTTCAATCGGTTTTAGGGTGAGACTACGCGGTGGCAAGGATTTGGGTAAAATCCCATTTTAGTATAGCTGGGAATGTGCGATATTTTTTGAGGAGGATTTTTTTGAACCGCAGAGGGCGCAGAGGGCGCAGAGAGAGAAATAAGTTCGCAACTCATGGGCGGATTGGTATACTATTCGAGGACTTCCAGGACTGATTTAGGCAGCAATTTATCTTTAAACCAGACTACTTTTGCCGGCACGTCATTTACATTCACCCCAGCCTTCTCCAAATTCAGCCGTTCGGAAATAGCTAATATCAAGTTATCGCATTCAGACTTCTGTACTTGTGCAAATTTCTTTTGCAAATACTCCGGCCGCCAATAACCAACTATTTCTAATAAAAATACTCGCCCGTCGGGATGCACTAACCGAAAGTCGGGAATCATCACGCTACCTGGAATCGGAATTAAATCAACTTCTCGCTCTAGTTGCCACTCGGTTTTTGTGGAATTCCATCTTTCAGCAAATGCGGCTTCTAACATACTATCATAAGGCTTGCCAGGGGGATAGTGGCTGACTAAACCGCAGTCGGAATTTAGGGTAAATTTACCTGTTTTCAAAACGCCGCTAAAAGGGTCTTTTGTGTGCAGTGTCGAGTGCATACTCCATTTGGTGACGTGCAGCAGTGCGGGCAGCATTTTCGCCAGGGCTAAGCCGTAGCGGGTGCTGGGTTTGAATAAGCTTGTAGGCCCGTCTATTGTCAGTGTAAAACCGTGGTCTGCATCGCCTTCAATGTAAGTCATTAATTGAAATAGCTTCAGATAGCGAAATAAGAGTTTGTATTCTCCCGGATCGTTGCGGTGGGCGGTTAATTGGACTTGACTTGCACGGTAAAATATGCCTTGAACTTGAGAAAGATTGTATTTGTGAAGCAAGTTTTCCGGAGTTGGTGCATTAAACTCAGTGAGGATTTTGTTTTCGTTTAAATCGGCGTATAAACCTGTAGTGATTTCGTGAGGCAAAACTTCTCTGTTTAAGTCTTGGCTGAGTTCACTTGCTACTTTTTCCAGGGTTAATTGGGTGGATTGAGGGCTGGGAGTCGATCGCGCGGACAATGCAAAAACCCGCTGTCTCAACTCTGAGGGTTCTAGGGGACTGATGACTTCCAAGGTGGAGAAACCGCCTTTCAGCAGGTGCGCTAATCCCCGTTTCAGCCGATAATCCGGGCTGTCGCCTTCTAATTCTAGCAAGCGTCCGTCGAGTTCGCCTTGGGTTTTGCCGATCGACTCTTGGAAGCAGTCGATCGTTTCAGTAGCTGCTTCTAAGTTTTTAGCATCTATCTTGAGGCGTAGCGGGATGATTGATTCCCCGTTTTGGCGGTGACTTAATAAATCAGTGGGTAGCATTTGTTAATAGTTTTTTATTTTTAACGAACCGCGAGGCCGCGAAGAACGCGAAGGGAAGAGAGAGAAAAAAAGAAAAAAAGAAAGAAAGAAAGAAAGAAAGAGAGTGTTCAGAAATAAGCTGTTCTGCATTTAAATTGTCTATCAAAAAACAATCCAACTCTTGTGGGGTGTCCCGCCCGCCCTGAATATGCAATTTAACTGCGCGACAGCTTAGTTTAGGCTTGCTACCAGGGAATTTCATCATTGTCTTCTCCCCATTTTGCGGGTGATTCTGCTGCTTTTTTGGTTGTCTCTCGGTTGACTCCGTAAATGGGTGTCGGTTTGACAGTTTCTAATTTCTGATATTCTGGCTTGGGCGGTTCTATTTGTGTTTGTGGTTGGGGTTTGTGAGGCTGCATTCCTCCTCGGCGGCGTTGAGAAGTTCTTTCTTCGCTGGTGTCTTCCGTGACGACTTCGTAGAGAATTGCTAACTTATTTACATCGCTGCTTTTGCGGAGAACTCGACCCAATCGCTGGATGTATTCGCGTTCGCTGCCGGTGCCTGATAATATGATAGCAATTCTGGCGTCGGGAACGTCCACTCCTTCGTTGAGGACGTGGGAGGCGACGAGGGTTTTGTATTCGCCGCTGCGAAAGCGATCGAGGATTTCGTGGCGTTCTTTGACTGGGGTTTGGTGGGTAATTGTGGGGATGAGAAATTCTTGGGAAATTCGGTAAACTGTGGCGTTGTCACCCGTGAAAATTAGGGTGCGCTGGGGAGAGTGTTCTGCTAGTATTTTGGCTAAGATTCGCAGTTTTCCTTCGGTACAAAGGGCGATTTCTTTGGCTTGGCGGTGGGCTAGCATGGCGCGCCGTCCCAGGGGCGATCGCGCGCTTGCCATGATAAACTGTTTCCAACCATCGAGGCTGGATATTTTGATGTTAGACTGTTTTAAGAAGTCGTTGCGAATGTTGATCAATTCGGCGTAGCGATCGCCTTCTTCTTTTGACAGTTTTACCATGATTTGAACTATTTTATGGTCTGCTAAAGCATCGCCTGCCAAATCTTCGGGTCTTTTGCTAAATACTGTGGGGCCGATGAGAAAATGCAAATCGCTGTGGCGGCCGTCGGTGCGATCGGGTGTGGCTGTCAGTCCGAGTTTAAAAGGCGCGATCGCATATTCGGAAATTACTCGATAAAAGTCGGTTGGCAAATGGTGGCATTCGTCAAAAACCAGCAAGCCGTATTTATTGCCCAAGGTTTCTGCATGAATACTTGCACTGTCGTAGGTTGCCACTAAAATTGGCGTTTTGTCCCGCGAACCTCCGCCCAACAACCCGATTTCTATGTCGGGAAAAGCTGCTTTTAAATTAGCATACCACTGGTGCATTAAATCGAGAGTTGGTACTACAATTAATGTACTGCGACCAGTGACTTGCATGGCTAATTGTGCCAGATAAGTTTTGCCGGAAGCGGTGGGGAGGACGACTACTCCTTGGCTTCCTGCTTCCTGCCAAGCGACGAGGGCTTGTTCTTGATGTGGGTAAGGCTGCATTTCCACGCTGGGTACGAGTTCGAGTAGTTCGTATCCCCTAGCTTCGTCGGTGAAATGAATGCACTCGGCTTGGAGGCATTCTACCAGCGGGCGGTAGTGAATCGCCCGAATGCGGTATTTTTCCACGCGATCGTCCCAAGTGGCAAAGTCCACCCAGTCTCTGCCTTTGGGCGGCGGGTGCAGCAATAGAGTTCCGCGATCGAATGTTAAGGTAGGTGTGCGTGGCATTTTTTTTAGAGACCTGGGTCGCTGCTGTTAAATTATAAATGACCGATCGAATATATTGACAGCAGACTTTCTTGAGGCTAGTTTACTTTAATAAAATCTATTAGACTTCTGCAAAATAGAAATAGACGTGCGATCGCTTGAAGGTTAGAATATAATTTTACCTTCAAAAATATAAGCCAACTCCTGAAATATATAGAAAAACATCCGCAGTGCAAGCGGCAGGGGTGTTGATTTTTAATGACTGCATGAATTGGTCACTATGCGAAATCTTACCTTACGGTGTGGCGAGATCGGTCAATGAATTTTGAGGAAATAACAGGGAAATAGTATTTTTGGCACTTCAGTCTCTCGGCGATCGCGATATTGCGATCGTGAAAAACACCGGCGAAAAAGAAGTGCGGGTTCATTTGCAAAAAGCTCTGTCAGAATTAGAGATATCGCAGCTTCAGATCCAACAACTAATGTTAGAATTAGAGCGAGCTAAAAATACGATCGACGTTATGGGAAATGACCTATTTGGGAAAGTGCGATCGCAGTGGCTGAAAATAAAAAAAATGTTCGCCCGCACAGCATAATTTCCAAATCTAGTATCTCCAAATTCCTCTAAAAGCCAGACTTATTGGAAAAGTCGGGGGCTGTAAACGGGGGGTTCAAAATCTAACATCTAAAATGGTATTGTAAAACATGATGCCGATCGGATTATTTCTAAGCTAGAGTCGAGGTAAGGCTGAGATTAGAGGTTATAGATGGAAATAGGCGTCCCCAAGGAAATCAAGGATTTAGAGTTTCGAGTCGGGCTCAGTCCCACAAGTGTCCGGGCTTGTTCGGACAAAGGCCACGTAGTTTTCGTGGAAACGAATGCAGGCGCTGGGGCCGGTTTCGCGGACGAGGACTACGTTGAAGCAGGGGCTAAGATTGTCTTAAAGGCTTCAGATGTCTGGAAGCGCGAACTAATTGTTAAAGTTAAAGAACCGCTGCCTGCTGAGTATCCCCTGATTGAAAAAGAGCAGTTGCTGTTTACATATTTGCACTTGGCGGCCGATCGCAAATTAACCGAGCATTTAATCAGCAGCGGAGTCCAGGCCATCGCCTACGAAACCGTCGAACTCCCGGACCGAAAATTGCCACTGCTGACGCCGATGAGCATTATTGCAGGGCGTTTGTCCGTGCAGTTCGGAGCTCGGTTTCTGGAACGACAGCAAGGTGGCAGAGGAGTGCTTTTGGGCGGCGTACCGGGGGTAAGACCGGGTAAAGTTGTGATTTTGGGCGGCGGAATTGTCGGCACAGAAGCAGCCAGAATTGCTGTAGGAATGGGCGCGAGAGTGCAGATATTAGACGTAAATGTCGATCGCCTAGCCTATTTAGAAACTCTGTTCGGTTCCCGAGTAGAATACCTCTACAGCAGTCCTTTGCAAATTGAAGCAGTTGTTCCCGATGCTGATTTGTTAATCGGTGCGGTTTTGGTCTTAGGTAAAAAAGCTCCGGTGCTGGTTTCTCGCGAATTTGTTGCGAAGATGCACCCCGGTTCTGTGATTGTTGACGTAGCCGTTGACCAAGGCGGCTGCGTGGAAACTTTGCGGGTAACTTCTCACACAAATCCTACTTATGTTGAGGAAGGAGTTGTGCATTACGGCGTGCCGAATATGCCCGGTGCCGTGCCTTGGACTGCGACTCAAGCTTTGAATAACAGCACTTTGCCTTATGTTTTGCAGTTGGCAAATAGCGGGATTAAAGCTTTGGAAATGAATCCGAGTTTGGCGAAGGGATTGAACGTGCAGAACCACCGATTGGTGCATCCGGCCGTGCGCGAGGTTTTCCCCGATTTGGCGGATTAGATTCCCATTTTTTTTAAAGTAAGCTATCCCGCATCTAAATAGTATTTTGGTGCGGGTAGGAACCACAGTCTCGCTCCCCCTAAATCCCCTTAAGAACGGGGACTTTGAGTGAGGAGAGTTGAATGGCTTGCTGGATGCGATCGAGGTTATCAGATAAAATATTAGGCGGCATAATTCAGTCGTTGCGCTAGTTGCTGATGCAGCCCTCGATCAAGAAAAAGCATTAAAAGGCGATCGCCCTTTCCATGCCAAAAAGAGCGATCAACCTTTCCATGCCAAAAAGAGCGAGATCCCTTTCCATGCCAAAAAGAGCGAGATCCCTCCCCATCCCAAACAAGCGATCCCTCCTTCTACTATAATTTCCATTAACATCTTGTCCCCCCCTTCTTAAGGGGGGTTAGGGGGGATCGTACCGGGATCATGCCAAAACTAAACGACTCCAACTTCCACCTACCATACAACCGAAAACTCATCCCCATCGCCAAACAACTGCGGAAAAATCCAACTCCTGCGGAAAAAAAACTGTGGCAGGATTTTCTGAGAAATTTCCCTTTTCGAGTTTTGAGACAGCGACCGATCGACAATTTTATCGTAGACTTTTATTGTGCGGCTTTACTGTTAGTAATTGAGATTGATGGGGAGAGTCATTTTACGGAAGAAGGGAAACTATATGATGCAGAAAGAACCGGGATTTTACAGGGGTATGGATTGAAGGTTGTCAGGTTTACGAATGTTGAGGTGTTGCAGAGTTTTGAGGGGGTTTGTGGGGAGTTGTTGGGTTTGATTGAGGGTGATTTTTGAGGCTAGATCACCCCTAGCCCCCCTTAAGAAGGGGGGGACATGAAGGGAGGGGAGTTGAATGGGTGGCTGGATGCGATCGAGGCGATCGGATAAAATATTAGGCGGCATAATTCAGTCGTTGTGCTAGTTGCTGATGCAAAGCCAGGTAATGGGATTGTATTATTGACGAAAACAGAAAGAGTGATCGTCCTTGGTTGAGAAAAAACAATAAAAGGCGATCGATCTTGCCAAAAAACTCTCAACAAAGTGAGAACCCTTTCCTAACCTTTATTCAAGTGTTTCTTTGAGCCTCATGCTGTAAGGCTTGCTCCCTTTGTGAAAGCATCTGTGAATTGAGCTAACCCATGTGAGCCACCGTTTACTAAACGTCTTGCTGTGGCATAGTCAGGAGGTGGAACTAGAGCCTGTCTGATAGCATTTTCTTTATTCTTGATAAAGCGGGCTAAAAGTTGTGCGGCAATCCTTGGATCATTGGCTAATTCTGGATTATTAACTAGCTGATTCCCAAGTCCAAGTTGTGGACCAAGTTGTTGATAATTATATTTACCAGTCAACTGAATAAAACCACGCCCTTTATACCTGTCTCCCTCTCCAACACCATTATTACCTAAATCACTACGAAAGTCGTATTTGTTGAAAGGACGACCACCGGGCGAGGTGTTATATTGAGAGATACCCTCGTCAATTGGCTCAAAACCTTCTGTTTCAGCGCGGATAGTTGCCAGTGCCATCAGAACCATATCTCGGTCTCCTAACCCCACTTTTTCTAGCTCACTGAGAATTAAAGGAAGATAAGTTTCTATATTGGTCTTGACGTAGCCTAAATTAGGAAACATTTGAAAAACGATGTCAGTGGTAAATAAAGCAGTTTGGGAAGAGTTGTTTCCACTTTTATCAGTAGATTTAGGCAAAACAAAAGCACGACCAGCAGGTGCATTTTTATAGATACTAAAGAATTTTGAAAGCGTTGGCTGAGAAACCTCAACCACTCCACTAGATAGCGGATCAGCCACTATATAATTCCCATTGCTAGTTCTGCCAAGAATAGCGATGACATGCTTTACCGAGCCGGGATTTGTATAACCGATCTGTGACCACCAGTCAGAATTTGCCTCGCCAAAGGCAATAACTGGATTTTGATTAGCTAGTGCTTCATTTAGAGCGTTCCAACGCTGTTCTGTACTGTTGCTAATACCTACATTAATCCAAGTTCCTCCTGCATTTTGAATGCCCCGTTCAATATCTACATCAGAAGCATCAGGATGATTTGTTGGGTTTAACCCCATTAATTCAGCCGCTTGATTGATACTTGCTTGTTCACCAATTCCACTGGGTTCTAGTCCTAAAGCTTTCAAAACGATTGCAAGGCTGGCTGGCCCACAATTATTGTTTGGAGGAGCAGGAAGTCCAGGATCTTTGTGAAATTGATTTTTAAAGAATACTTGAGCTTCGGCAGCACTGCGGGGTAACTTACTATTGCTGCCTCCTGAATCACCGCTGCTAAGAGAGAATTTATATACATCCCCATCCTGAACAATTTTGCCCTTTTGAAAGTTCTGTGTTAGCAATCCATTCTGATCCACAAATCGATCGGAAGTCGGATATCCGAGGTCTTTCTGTTCCATAATCTTCTGGTACGCACTCCAAAAACCTCCACCAACCCAATACGAATTATCGTTGGCACCAGACTTCATGATTGCCCCTGAACCTTCAGAACCCCCAGAAAATTCTTGAACATAGCCATTTTCCGTTCCCGAAGGATGCACATTACCAGTGGGAGAACCCAAAGCCGATGAGTCGCCATTTCGCTTGAAAGTATCGACATAAGTTGGATGGGTTTTAGTACCGTCGTAACCAACTGTTTTGTCTAAACTTGGAGATTCGTTTGGTTTCTTGTAAGCAGGTTCACCATTTAGAGTCAACTCGTAACTCGCGTAACCACTTGTTTCAGTAGAATTAACCCGAACATAATAAAATCCAGGTTCCAAAAGTCGGTTGATAGAAGCGGCTGAAGATGAATCACCACGAGCACTTGCCAAAATCTCATTGTTAGCACTCATCAATTCGACAGTCACGATTGGATTTATACCCTGAGTCTGGCTTGATGATTCGGCTATCAACTTATCTAATTTCAAGCTGACGTTGCTAGTTTCGTCTAACTTAAACCGATAGTAATCGTAGACATCGGCTTTGGTATCAACTAATCCTTTGACAGTTTGACTGCTATTCAAAAGACCAATATCTTGAGCCTCTGACGGAGAATTTCCTGCTGTTTCCGGCTTAGTATCGACATTAAGATTGTACTTAGTCTGATTGACGCGATCGTCTGAATTCACAACAACATAATAAGTACCAGGATCTAAAGAGCGAGAAATCTTTTTGGTATTCGTATCCTGATTCGCCCACTGTAAACCCTCACCATAATCTATTTTTCCATTACCGTTAACATCTTTAGCTAAAGAGAATTTTGCACTTGCATTATCTCCGCTCAAAATGATGTCAACATCCGATATTTTATCCAGAGTAAACCGATAATAATCCTCACGATCGAGATTTCCACCAATGCTGCTGCCAATCGCCTTGTGGTCTATGCCATCACCCAAGTCAGCACCCGAATAAAATAAATCTTTGGCAGTCTGGATTGAGTAATTGCCATCAGAATCGCCCAAAGGAATTCCATTTAGGTCTTGATCGGGAACTTTCCAAACCCGATCCCAATTGATGCCCATTGCCGCTAAATCTACTCCTGGATTGAGAATTTGGTGGCGTTGATTATTTTGAATCAGGTATACTGAACCGCTACTACTTCCTTGAAAAAATTGCCCTTCAGGTCGATTGAGATTGACGTTCATTCCATAGTCAGTTTTCAGACCATTACTTATAGCATCTTGACTTAAAGAAACCGCTACATAGTAAGTTCCCGGATCGAGAATTCGATTCCAATTTATCGGATTAGTACCTGAACTATCTATCGAATCACCCTGATTTTTTTGAGGATCTCGCACCAGCAAATTTACACCAGCACTAAGATAATCTACGAAAAAATTGACGAAGCGTTTTTCTTGCAAAGTGAACTTGTAATAGTCTATCCGATCGTTTCCACCAAGGGAATTGAGAATACTACCTCCAGAATAATTCGGAGATATCAGCTCTTTAGCTCTTGCTTCAGTATCATTACCATCAGGATCGGTGAGAGGAACTGGTTCGCTAATTACTTGTGCTGAAACTGATACAACTCCAGAGGGATAACCATACCAACTTGCTTGACCCGAAGGCTGCACAGTCAAATACCCATTTGCGTAATAGTGAGTAACAACCCCATTACTCACTACAGTCTTATCAAATACCCCTGCGGACGAAGGAACTTTCCCTTGTCCGGGTTGTGGCGCATTGGGAGTAAAAATGGCATTCAGCGTATAAGGTCGTACCAGCGTCTGCTGAGCTGAATTCCCATCAAATTGCCAGTAATCCGTGGGAGTTTTCACTTCAATCTCATAGCGCCCTTTATTCAGATCGAGTTCCACCCATTCATCGGAATTAGCAGGAACCCCACTAAAGCCACCAATTTGTACTGGTCTATCTTCAGAACCGATAAATTTATTAATGTTCAGATCCATTTTACCGTTGGGAGAATTCAAATTTATCCTGAATTTTCCCGACTCATTCACTTCAAACCCATAGTTAGCAACCCGGCTGTTGAAATCTGTATTGTTATAAGTGACCTGACCTGATAAATTCTTTAACTCAGAGACAGTCGGCCCTGAGAACACCGCAGTTTGGCTGTCGTCAAACGACTTATAGGGCTGAGTTCTGTACTGTATATTCCCACTAAAACTCGCAACTCTATCGGCAGTAAACTGAGTTGATATATTGTAATCTTTTAAAGTAGACCCAACGCCGCCGACCTTGAGATAGTACGTCCCCGGATCGTAGAAATCGCCGCCTGAAAAAGAAGTCTGTCCCTCCGTTCCTACAAACATACTAACAGAAGCCCCTTTATGGAAGCGATGAGACGCAGAACTACCGTCAGCTTTGATGATAGTTACGTTCGGGGGACCGGGAACTCCTGAAACAGGGTTGAGACTGGTGAAATTCCACGTTACATAACCAGGCTCATTTACCGTAAACTGATAATATTTTTGAGGCTGATTCGCGTCAATCCGATCGATATCCGAGAAATTAGTTGATACTTGTACAGTTGCAGTCGCGATCGAATTTCCACCTTGCGCCGCCCGTTCCTCCGGCGTTACTTTCCCTTCCCCACTCCAAGTATCCGGCGTCACCCACGGAGTCGGATTATAAACTTCCGCCACAGTTTTCTTCGCCAAATCCACCGCCGCCAACGTATTCAAAAACCCAAAACCCGTCTCATCATCCCACCCAGACGGCCCCAAATCCCTCGCCGTAGACTTCAAAATCTCCATCACTTGACGATAGTTCAAAGCAGGATTGGCCGCCCAAACCAAAGAAGCCGCCCCCGCAACTTTTGCAGTCGCTACCGAAGTCCCCGCCATCGTCCCCAAATCATTTCCCACAGTCGATAAACCGGGGTGTTCAGTCGTGCCGCCATCGGCCACAATATCCAAACCCCGACCATAACTAGAATAGATCGATCGCCCGTTAATATCCCCAGCCCCAACAGTAAAAATATTGTCAAATTCCTGAGAAGCTTGACCCAAAACCGACATCACACCGCCATCATTACCCGCCGCCACTACCAGCATTACCCCATTTTGCCGCGCATATTCGATCGCGCTTCTTTCTGGCGGAGTCAACTCATAGCGCGTTGTCACACTCCCGTCGGGATTCTTCTGAGTCAAATCCAAACTGAGATTCGCGATCGCATTTTTCTGTCCAGAAGCCTTCGCAGCATCCACAAACTCTACCAAAGAATCAGCCCATCTCCCAGAATCGATCGCCCTTCCCACCCACTTCGGCGCTGTCTTATTAATCGCATCAATAATCCCCAACATAAAAGTACCGTGCTCGCTACCTTCCCCAGGCTTCAGCAACGGATTGTCATCCCCGCCCACATAATCGCGGCCCTTCTTGATATTCGCGTAATTCAAATAAGGACTATCCGCACTCACACCAGTATCAATACTCCCCACCAACGGCTGAGACGCCAACGGAAAATTTAGCAATTGACGGATTGCATTCGGATTGTTAGGATTCGGCGAATGCGGATCGACAGGAATTAAAGCAATCGGCAAAGTCTCAAACGCACCGCCCGGATTGTAAGGAGTTTGAGTGGCAATCCCATCATGGTACAGACCCAGCGGGTCAAAATCAATCAGCGGCGGTAAATTGTTAGTTGGTGCACCATTCGGGTCGATCGGGCAAACACCGCTATCAGCAAAGAAATTAGGGAAATGTAAATCAGACAGCGACAAAGAACCCAATAACTGATGCAAGTAGTCAAACTCGTGCTGCCAATCCCCAATACCCACACTCGGAGTCACAATTTTTTCTAATAAACGTGGGCGCGGTTTCCGCCTTTTCCCGGGCTGGGAATCCCCAAAACCTTGAGCCTGTTTGCGTTTTTTGCCACCAAAATTTAGCCAGCCCATAACTTTTGCACCCTGATTAATATGAATTCGATCGCACGAACTTAATTAAATGCCTTCAGACATCCAACCAAAACCCTTCCTTGCCAAGGATTTTTCAATAATCGTCAAAAATTTCTGTTTATTTGAGAATTTACGCAAACTTAACAAATTTTCTGCATAGGCGAACACTTTACATCTGCCGCGCTTAGCTAACGGTCAGGCGGGCGATCGGACAAACACTTTATTAATGCGTAATTTATAGGATTTTTTGCTTCTTCACACCGTTATCATACACCCTAATTCTGTTTGCGTTCGTAAAGTTTCGGTAAACTTTTTGGGATAGCAATCCCCGCCTCAAGCAAAACATCCGCTACACGCTCGTTTCCCACACAATGACAGTGGACAAGGCGTAATTCCTAGAATAGTTAGAATTTACACTTGCTTTTTTTATGATTTCTGATAATATGAACACCAAGGTGAAATTTGGATTAAAGTCTAAAGCCCAAACAAATATCACTAAAGCTTCTTCACAAACAACTTAAATACTTCCCTGCTTCCTTAAAACAGGAGCAAACTTAGCCTTGAAACTTTCCGTTTTCAGGAAGACTTAGGGCGACTCGAAAAGATCAAAAACCCAGCGGAGAAAACATACAAAGACAATTGGGCGATCGATTCAACACAATTCAATAAAAACATCCACTTTGAGTGAAAACTCTTGTCCCCCCTTCTTAAGGGGGGCTAGGGGGGATCGAGTTTCGGCCTAAAATGCGTAATTCCTAAATTGGGGCTAGGGGAGATGACTTCTTCCTTCTTCCAACTTCAGTCCATGTGTTACATCCCGTACATTGCTCGTTGCCGAACTTCCTTCTTCCTTCTGCCAAACCATGCAACTAAAATCAGCGGTGCAGTGGATACCTCATCCCGACGGTTATTGGATACTTCGCAATCCCGAAGACATTACCTGTATTCAAGTTGACGACTTTGACAAACAGGTAATTTTGCAACTAAGTCAACAGCCAGTAACTAATATTCTCGCTGAATACGACCTCGATTTAGAAGATGTGCAAGATCTCTTGAGAGACTTAGCACAAGCAGGAATGCTAGAAGGAACCAAGCCACCTAAAGCCAAATTCAACCTGCTATCCTTCACAATTCCCCTAGTCAATCCCGATGTTTGGTTATCGCGGCACATCGAGAAATTCCGCTGGATTTGGACGTGGGAATTTGGCTTTTTTCTGTGCGCTTTCATCTCTTCATCCGTAGCAGTGTGGTTGGCTTCCTCTGCCGAAGTCGCCGCTTCGCACCAGCAGTTATTGACAGCCGGAAAAATTGAGAATGCGCTCAAAGTTGTCTTGCTGACAATGCTAGTAATAGCTTTGCACGAACTAGGTCATGCTTTCACGCTCAAACACTACGGCGGCATAGTTAAAGAAATTGGATTGTTGTTTATGTGTCTCATCCCCGGATGCTATACAGATACAACTGACCAATACAGTTTAGTCAGGCGGAAACAGCGAGTTTTAGTAGTAGCGGCGGGAGTATTAATCCAAGTAACAATTTGGGCATTTGCTGTTTGGATGTGGCTGCTTTCTCAGTCCAATCCGCTTTGGCATCAAAGTAGTTATTTGTTGATGGTGGCGGCATTGCTGACAGTTGCAATTAACTTGAATCCGTTGAATAGATTTGACGGTTATTATTTGTTAGTTGCTGCAACAGGGATTAACAATCTGCGACAAAGGTCGTTTGATTTTTATGGGGATTTGTTGCGGAGGGAGGAGATTGAGGAAGCAGCGGAAACGCAATGGGTTTTGGCTGCTTACGCGCCTTTGAGTATACTTTATACTGTTTGGGTTGTGAGTTATTTAGCGTCCTTGCTGGGTAATTGGGTTATGCAGGTTTGGAGTTTTTAATCGCAGATTAATCACAGGGACGCCCGGGCCACGATTAACCTAACGGGCGGGACGCCCGTGCCACGAAATGCAACTTTATTATTGTAGGTTTACTGAAATGAATGTTTGTCAAAAGTTGGGACTTGTGGGCGGAAGTTTGAGTTTGGCAGTTGTCAGTCAATGTTTTTCTGTACAAGCTGCTACTCTCACGCAAACTTATACTGTGGATATGGGTTCACAGCCGTTAAATAGTAGCACGAATGTGGTTTTGCCCAAGTTTAATTCGCTGTTAGGAACGCTATTAAGGGCTTATGTTACGGTTAAATCTACTGTTAATAACACTGTTAGCATTACTCCTTTGACTGGAGATTTTATGGGGACGGCGGCGAGTAATGCAAGTATTGCTGTGAATATTCCGCTGTTAAAAGTTGACCCTAATTTGACTTTAAGTGTGTTAGCCAGTCCGCCGGAAACGAGGATTGCTAATGGCGCTACAGGAAGTGTTAGCGGTTCGGCTTCCGGTACTGTGTCAAAGAGTTATGATTCCCAGCAGTCTCTGAGTGCGTTAAGTGGATGTGATGGTGATACTTTTATCGCAGGTTTTATGACTAATGGTTTTACTCAAGTTATCGGGAATCCTGTTAGGGGAAGTTTCGACGGTAAGGTTGCGGTTAACACTACATTTAGTGCAATTTATGAGTATGAACCTGTACCGGAACCGATGACTGCTGTTGGTACGTTTGTGGCTGCTGGAATGGGTTTGTGGTGGAAGACAAGGGCGGCAAAAAAGGTGTAATATTAATTTGGAGACTCCCCTAGCCCCCCCTTAATTAAACAGGGTGGATAGGGGGGATCTTAAAGTTCTCCCTATTAGTCGCCGCCCATAAAAAAAAGAAATTCCCCAAAACACTTGACAAACTGGCGAACTTATGGCACAGTAGTAATTCGTGACCGATGCGGAACTGGCGGAATTGGTAGACGCGCATGATTCAGGTTCATGTGGTGCAAGCCTTCCGGGTTCAAGTCCCGGGTTCCGCATTCCCAAGGCAGAAGGAAGTTTGGGGTTAACCCGATACAGGCAATAACCCCATTCGCTCTGCTGAATTAAACAATGCTGACAAGTATTCAAAACCCCCTAGTTAAAGAAATCCGCAAGCTGCACAGCTCGAAGGGACGCAGGGAACAACAATTATTTTTACTCGAAGGGACGCACTTGCTCGAAGAAGCTTGCGCGGCAAAATACCCGCTAGCAACTGTTTGCTGCACTCCCGAATGGCTGGATCGGCACGGGGAACTTTGGGAGCAAGTTGGTAATTTAGCCGATCGCACAGAATTAGTAAGTGCAAAAGTGTTAGAGTCGATCGCCACTACAGTCCAACCCGACGGCATTGTCGCCACCGCACCCCGCACTGCAACAGAGCCCGCAAAATTATCAACTTTAGGAATAGCCCTAGAAACAATCCAAGATCCCGGCAACTTGGGGGCGATCGTCCGCACGGCTGCGGCTGCTAATGCCGACGGTTTGCTGCTGAGCGCAGACAGCGCCGATTTAGACCATCCCAAAGTGCTGCGCGCCTCGGCAGGAGCTTGGTTTAAGCTGCCAATGGCAGTCAGTCCAGATTTAACCGCCGAAGTCTCCGCCTATAAAAATCGAGGAATGCAAATTTTAGCAACCGTCGCCGGGGCCAGTTTAAGTTATTGGGAAGTAGATTTGCGAGTGCCGACTCTGATAGTTTTGGGGAACGAAGGTTCTGGGTTGTCGGAAGAATTGAGAAGTTTGGCCGATCGGCAAATCAAAATTCCTCTGAGTCGTGGCGTAGAATCTTTAAATGTGTCGATCGCCGGAGCCCTCATCTTGTACGAAGCTCAACGGCAAAGAAGTCATTAGTCAATTGGCGATCGATCATTATCTGTTGGGGCGGTTAGATCGATATCTGTAACTTCAAATCATTAATTGCATTGCTATTTTTGCTATTTTTATCCCTTCACCTTCGTAAGGTGCGTAGTCTGCACCTTACTTTAATTTTACTTTAAACGGATTTCAAAATCTCATCATCGACAGAAAAATCTATCTCAGCTTTGTCACGTCCTGAAACGAGATAATCATTGTGAAAAGAATTTTTCAATCCCGAAAGTAAGTCAAATTCCGGCTTCCAGTTAAGTTCGTTTACAGCTTTATTAACTGAGGCGAAAAAGTGCTGCAATCGCATCGGGAAAGCTTTCTTTTTGCCAAAATCAAATTGTTTCGGATCGTAGTGTACAATCTTAATAGCATCAGGGGATTTGCCTGCCGCTTGAATGCAGGCGCGGGCTAAACCGTCAAAGGTGACAAATCGATCGCCCGAAACGTTGTAAATTTGCCCGATCGCCCTAGAGTTCCCCAAAACCGCCGCCATTGCTTTAGCCAAATCCTGACAGTGCCCCAACTGCGTGAAGTGCATTCCGTTACCGGGAATCGGAATCGGTCGATCGCGCGCAATGCGATCGAAAAACCAAGCCTCTAAATCGTTATAATTTTGTGGCCCGTAAATGTAAGTCGGGCGAATCGAAGTCCAAGGCAAACCGGACTCGGCCAAGTACGTTTCGGTTTCGCATTTACCCAAATGCCGGCTTTTAGGATCGGTAGCGTCCCCTTCAATATGAGGCATTTGATCCGACTTCAAATAAACCCCCGCAGAGCTCATGTAAACAAAGTGCTGCACCCGCCCTTTAAATATTTCAGCTAAAGGCTGTGTATCGCTGAGTTCGCGGCCGTTGTTGTCAAAAACGGCGTCAAACTCGACCGTCGATAACTTTTCTTGCAGTTGTTCGACATTTGTGCGATCGCCCTGAATCTGTTTCACGCCCGAAACCGGTACAGGCTTGTTGCCCCGGTTAAACAACACCACTTCATGTCCTTGTGCTGCTAAAATCTTAGTAAGATAAACCCCGATAAACCGAGTACCGCCCATCATTAAAATTCGCATTATTTTCGATGCTCCTTACAGTTAGTGTAAATATCTTACAATAAAGTTATGCCTTACGGAGAAACCGGTTTTTTTACGAAAACACATATTAACAGCGATCGGCCCTGGTACAAAAATCCGGAACGCTTGAGTTTTTGTGTGCAAGTCCTGAAAGTCAGTTTTCGGCTTTACTAAAAATGTGCGATCGCTCAAAATAAACATACTTTCAATTTGCCTAAAATAGACCTATGCAAGTTCCCCGGCTGCATCCAGAAACAATCGAAGAAGTCAAACAAAGAGCCGACATAGTAGATGTCATTTCCGGCCGCGTCGTGTTGCGAAAACGCGGCAAAGAATTCGTAGGATTGTGTCCCTTTCACGACGAAAAATCTCCCAGCTTTACTGTCAGTCCCGGCAAACAAATGTATTATTGTTTCGGCTGCGGTGCAGGCGGCAATGCTTTTAAGTTCCTCATGGAATTGGAGAAACGCCCTTTCAGCGAAGTAGTATTAGAATTAGCTAAAAATTATCAAGTCCCGGTCAAAACAGTCGAACCGGAACACCGACAAGAATTGCAGCGCCAAATTTCTCTGCGTGAACAACTATATGAAATCTCAGCACTAACAGCCAACTTTTACGAACACGCTTTGCGACAAACCCAAGGAGAAGAACCCTTAGCATATCTCAAATCAGAGCGCCAGCTCAGCGAAGAAACTATCCAACAATTTCAATTAGGTTATGCACCCCAAGGTTGGGAAGCACTTTACAGTTATTTAGTAGAACAGAAAAACTATCCGGCGCAGTTAGTCGAACAAGCTGGATTAATTGTACCCCGAAAAAATGGCGGCAGCGGTTATTACGATCGCTTCCGCAATCGGATTATGATTCCCATACGCGATACCCAAGGCAGAGTCATCGGTTTCGGCGGCAGAGCTCTCGGCGACGAACAGCCGAAATACCTCAATTCTCCCGAAACAGAACTGTTCGACAAAGGCAAAACTTTATTCGCCTTAGATACAGCAAAAACAGCCATTAGCAAAGCCGATCGCGCAGTGGTGGTAGAAGGCTACTTTGATGCGATCGCACTTCATGCCGCCGGCATCTCCAACGCCGTCGCTTCCCTCGGCACAGCCTTAAGTTTAAACCAAGTGCGGCAGTTATTGCGGTACACTGACTCCAAACAAATTATCCTCAACTTCGACGCCGACAAAGCAGGAACTCAAGCAGCAGAACGCGCTATTGGAGAAATAGAAAAACTCGCTTATCAAGGAGAAGTCCAACTGCGGGTGCTCAACATTCCCGACGGCAAAGATGCCGACGAATACCTCAAAACATACTCCCCAGAACAATATCGAGAATTGCTAGAAAACGCTCCGCTGTGGATCGACTGGCAACTGCAACAAATGCTCGTAAATCAAGATTTGAAGCAAGCCGATACTTCCCAGCAAGTTACCAAAAAAATTATTAATTTATTAACTAACATCACTGACGACAATCAGCTAGCACATTACCTGCAAAAGTGCGCCGAAATTCTCAGCAAAGGAGATTTTAGACTCACAAAAATGCTCGCCGAAAACTTGCTAAATCAAGTAGGCAGCGATTGGGCAAAGCGGCAGAGTCAAGACGAATCTTTGACAATGCCCCTGTTAATAAGAAACAAGCTGAAGCCGAACAAACAATATAAAAAGCAGCGTGCAAGCAGCGAAAACAAAAGCTCACAATCAAGCTTGTCGGCAGTAGCCCGCAGTCTTTTAGAAGAAGCAGAAGCGCAATTATTGCAGATTTACTTGCACTGTCCAGAACACCGCCAAGATGTCAGAGAAGCAATAGAAGCTAGAGACGTGCAGTTTAGCCTTTCTCACCACAGATTTTTGTGGCACCAGATTGTGAATGCAGAAATATTGCACAAAATGTCTTTACAAGTAGCGCCTTCTGAGTTAATATTAAAATTGCAAGATAGCTTCATTGAATATCCCAATCAACTCCATCAAATTTCTCATTTATTTCACTTAAACGAGTTCTCCGAAAGAAATGTTTATCGCGCCCCTCTAGTAATTAGATCTGCCCTCGCCTGTATCGAGCAAATAATTAGCATGAAGCGTCGCCGGATTGCACTCAATATGTGGGAAAAAGCCAAGGCTGCTAGCAGTGGCGAAGAGGCTATAGAATATCACCAACTATTCTGTGCCGAACAAGAATGGCTCAAGGAATTAGAGCGGCTGCGTCAAGTTAATTTTTACGATTTAACATCCGTACCTTGGGGGGGAAATTTCTAGAATTTCAGGACTTTAGTCCTTGTTAGGAACAATCAAAAATCTAGGACTTGATATTGTTTCCGGTTGCACCGGAATTAATATGATTGTTGAGTGTTAACTGTTGACTCAATTTTATGATTCCGATGCAACCGGATTTGAGTTAACTAGGGGTCTAAAAACTGAATGATGGTTGAGTGTTGAATGTTGACTCGATTTTACGCCCGATGATGAAGCGCGGATTTGATATTAGATGCTTCTGAGTCGGGTTCGGTGGTTGTCAAGGTTTTGTCTGCCACTCCGGCGAAACGGAAAGCTTCAAAAAAGCGTACTTTGGAGAAGTTTCCCGTTCAAAGTTTTCGGACGTTCCTGACTAATTTATCGACGATCGTTAAAAATTGAGTGCAGCCTAAACTAGCGGGTGTTTGAGTTAGTTTCGACCTGACGACACCAACTCCTTTACAGCAGAAAGCCTTCGATTTGCTGGGGGTTTCGCGGACATTCCAGTCATGTATCCGGCGGGGCTAAAGCCCGATCGCCCTACTGATGGGGGCAATACTAGGAACTTTAAGATCGCGCGGGGGAAGTTCCGTTTCAGGTGCGGTTACTCTGAGGTAATCGGCGATAAACTCACCATACTTTTTCCTGATTTCGTCAGGGAGAACTTTATATCCAAGGATCTTCGATCGACATTCGGTGGAGCCACAACAACATTTGGGAATGTCAATAAAAGCGTACTCTGTTGTAGAGTAATCCCAGGTAATTTCGCTGCCAGAAGGAATATCAACCAATGCCACGAAATCGTAGGCTCCGAATTGATTATTCCTCACCCCTGTGTTTGGGCTACAAGAATGATTGATCAATAATCCCGGTTCATCTATTTCTATATGCAGGTCAAAGTCCATCTGAATCGAGTGAGTAGTTCTTTCGGGCAAGATATCGACTCGGCGTCCAACCACCACAGTCTCACCTTTACAGAAGCCTCGGCTGGCAAAAACGCCTCTACCTTTGTCTGTTTGCTGGATGAAAATATCGAAACCCATTTTCCTCACTCTTAATACAAATTACAAATCTAATTCTAATTGCACGAGGTTACTCTGAAGCGACACTGGAACATTAATTAGCTCAGTATCCGAATCTGACAGCGCGGAGACAATCGACTCGTTAACCTGGATTTCGCCATTGTGCTCGGCGTCCTGAGATTGGCTTTGACCAAAAACCATTGCCACCACTACAAGAGCTGCGCCAATCAGACCGCGTATTCCAAGTTTCTCTCCGAGTAGTAGAAACGAGAAAACCGCTGCGAAAATCGGATCGAGCGTATAAATTAGCGCCGTCTGGTAAGCGTTAACCCATCGTTGAGCTAATACTTGAAGCACAATCGTAGCAGCAGTATCAAATAAGCCAATATATAAAAGAATACCAAGATTCGCGCCAATTGCCTCATGTTGTGCAAGCAGATCTGGAGCGGCCCAAATTAAAGAAAATATTGTTATCACCCAAAGCTGGATCGCCGCGAGTGGCAAAATGGGGTGGCGCAATGTGGTGGACTCAAGCTTAAGAGTGTAGATCGAGTAGAGGAAGGCGTTGCCCAAGATCAACAAATCGCCGATCGCGAGCTGTTCACTCTCCCAACACATCACTCCAATGCCAAAGATGGCAAGTCCTGCGGCGAGGAAAGTTTTTGGAAACACCTGCCGACCTAGCAGTTGCCCTAGCAGAGGAACTAGGATGACGTTGAAACTGGCAATGAATGCAGCACGATCGGCAGAAGTCGTCTCAAGGGCAACGGTTTGGAGGACTGATGCAGGAAACAGTATCAGTGATAAGAAGACTCCATCCCGTAGCAGGGAAAAATTCAGGAAGCGCAAATAGGGGGTAAACGGCAACGCTGCTATGACGTAGCGGGTTGCAAAGATTGCAGAAGGAGAAAGACTGCTGAGAGCTCCCTTGATAACCGGATAGCTTGTACCCCAGATTAGGGTGACGACAAGCAACACTGCTATACCCCAAGCATGGAGAGTGTTTGGCGATCTTCGAGAACCACTATTTAATTCTGTAGTCATTGAGTAGGCTAATCGATTAGCAATAGAACTAAATTCCGTTAGTTAACCGTAAAGAGGTTGACAAAAGGAGGAAATTTAAATATTTTAAAATCGAGTGCAGCCTAAACTAACGGGTGTTTCAGTTAGTTTCGACCTGACGACCCCAACTCCTTTACAGCATAAAGCCTTCGATTTGCTGGGGGTTTCACTGACATTCCAGTCATGTATCCGGCGGGGGCTAAAGCCCGATCGCCCGACTGATGGGGGCAATACTAGGAACTTTAAGATCGCGCGGGGGAAGTTCCGTTTCAGGCACAGTTACCTTGAGGTAATCGGCGATAAACTCACCATACTTTTTCCGGATTTCGACAGGCAGAAATTTGAATCCAAGAGTCTTCAATCGACATTCAGGAGAGCCACAACAACATTCTGGAATGGCAATAGAAATATACTCCGTTGTCTCGTAGTCCCAGGTAAGTTCGCTGCCAGAAGGAATATCAACCAATGCCACGAAATCGTAGGCTCCGAATTGATTATTCCTCACCCCTGTGTTTGGGCTACAAGAATGATTGATCAATTGTCCCGGTTCATCTAATTCTATATGCAGGTCAAAGTCCATCTGAAAAGAGTGAGTAGTTCTTTCTGGTAGAATCTCGACTGGGCGTCCCACCACCACAGTCTCACCTTTGCGGAAGCCTCGGCTGGCAAAAACGCCTCTACCTTTGTCTGTTTGCTGGATGAAAATATCGAAACCCATTTTCCTCACTCTTAATACAAATTACAAATCTAATTCTAATTCCACGAGGTTAGCGCTAGGAAGCGAAACTGGAACATTAATTGGCTCAGTATCCGAATCTGACAGCGCTGGGTCGATCGACTCGTTAACCTGGATTTCGCCATTTTGCTCAGCATCCTGAGAGTTGCTTTGACCAAAAACCATAGCCACCAGTACAAGAGCTGCGCCAATCAGACCGCGTACTCCTAGCTTCTCTCCCAACAGTAGAAACGAGAAAACCGCGGCAAAAATTGGCTCGAGCGTATACATTAGCGCCGTCTCATAAGCATTAACCCATCGTTGAGCCACTACTTGGAGCACAATCGTGGCAGCAGTATCAAACAAACCCAGATATAAGAGAACACCAAGGTTCGCGCTAATTGCTTCCTGTTGTGCAACCAGATCCGGAGCGGCCCAGATTAAAGACACTATCGCTATAACCCAAAGCTGGATCGCGGCGAGTGGCAAAGTGGGGTGCCGCAACGTGATGGACTCAAGCTTCAGAATGTAGATCGAGTAGAGGAAGGCGTTGCCTAACATCAAGAAATCGCCAAGCACGAGTTGTTCACTCTCCCAACACATCACTCCAATGCCAAAGATGGCAATTCCTGCGGCGAGGAAAGTTTTTAGGAACACCTGCCGACCCATCAGTTGCCCCAGCAGAGGAACTAGGATGACGTTGAAACTGGCAATGAATGCAGCACGATCGGCAGTAGTCGTCTCAAGGGCAAATGTTTGCAGGTTGAGAGTAGTAAAAATTACCAATCCCAAGAATAGTCCATCCCGTAGCAGGGAAAGATTAAGGAAGCGTAAATAGGGGGTAAACGGCAACGCCGCTATTACGAAGCGGGTTGCAAATATTGCAGAAGGAGAAAGACTGCTGAGGACTCCCTTGAGGAGCGGAAAGCTCGTACCCCAGATTAGGGTGACGACAAGCAACACAGCTATCCCCCAAGCATGGAGAGTGTTTGGTGATCTTTGAGAACCACTATTTAATTCTGTAGTCATTGAGCTGCCTAATCGATTAGCAATTGAACTAAATTCCCGTTAGTTAACCGTAAAGAGGTTGACTAGAGTAGGAAATATCAATATTGATTGTTTCGTCATCAGCGTAGGTAAAAATTAGGTTAGTTCGTTTGACTTCTTCGGAAAGAGGTAAAACTCGATGAACAGCTTTGTTGGTTTTCATAAAGTAGCAATCTCCAACATGATGCCCAACCCGTTTGGCTAATGGTTTATCAAGATCGCTAATTTCCATGCTGTGAGGAACAAACTCCAGGCATCCTCCAGCCTCTTCAGGTGGAGTTTCAATAAAAATAGCGAAAGCAAAAGCATAGGTATCGAGATGTCCTCCATGAACATCCCCTACTTTGTCAAGTCTATGAATGACATGCCGATCGAAAGGATCGGGTACTAAGTACACTTGAGTTCCCGCAATACCGCAGAGAAACTCAATGAGTTGAGAATCGCGGTACAGAGCAGTAATCATTGGTGAGTGTTCTGCAACGGTAATTCCCGAAACTGTGCTCAGATGTCTAGGAGTGTTTTGCTCATGCTTCATGTTGAAATCTCTTCTTCGAGAATGCTGCTCAAATATTCTGAGAACCTCTGCCTTCAAAATGGCAAATGAATCATCATTGAAAAACAGCGGCAATTTTACATAACAGTTGAGAGCAAACTCTTCGTGCAATAAAGCTCCCGCTTCTCTGGTCAGAGTGGTATTGAACAAATTGGCAGTATCCTGATACACCATATTTCCTTTAAAATTTTAGACTTTTTTTGAGCAATCCTATAGAACCCATTGCCCGAGGGCCAGAGAGTTTACATGGAACTTACCCCGCAAGCGGGGTAAGTTTGGTTGAACTAGCCTTTTAATAATCGCAAAAAAGAGTTTCGCGAGTATCTCTACCCGTCACGGGATTAGTACCTTTTGCCACTTGACAAAGTTTTTCTATCATGTCGTCTCGCAGCAGTGTCTCTGTAAAATCAGCACCGTCAATGACAGCTCCTTCGAGTCTGGTATTGTAAGCGAAAGCACCCTCAAGGATAGCATTAGTTAAATTTGCTTTCATCATGCGAGCTAAATCTAAAGTAGCACCCGTGAAATTAGCGCCTTCAAAATTTGCCTCTTCCATATTGGCCGCAAAAAAGCTCACACCCCGCAAATCTGCATTAGTAAAATTGCTGTTGCGAAGATTAGCTTTATTAAAACTGTCGTCAGTCAGAACTTGTCCACTAAAATCAGCCCCGACTAGGATTTCTTTGTCGTGATCTAGGGCGAAAGCAGGTGCGGGATTAATGCCGATCGCCCCAGCGGCAATTACTGCTAAAATAACAAAACTCAGCAATAAAGTATAAATATTTTTGCGATGTTGGCGAATTCGAGAAATCATCATACAAGTTCAAGCTAATGGGCAGTCGTGACAGTTCAGAATTGAATTCTACCAGAAAGCGCGATCGGCCGCTCGCCACGGCCCACTCCAATTCCGCCCAATCCCCAAACTCTCGCGATATCGGCACATTGGGAGAAAACTTAGTCGCCGAGTGGTTGCAGCAGCAAGGTTGGGAAATCTTGCACCGCCAGTGGCACTGTCGGTGGGGAGAGATTGACATCATCGCACTCGGAAGAGATGAAGAAAGCGCAAAAAACCGAGTTCTTCCGAATCACCAATCCCCAACATTAGCATTTGTCGAGGTAAAAACTCGCCGCCGGGGAAATTGGGATGCTGGTGGAATGCTGGCTGTTAGTACCACAAAACAAGCCAAACTTTGGCAAACAGCCGAAATATTTTTAAGCACTCGTCCAGATTTAGCACATAATTCTTGTCGCTTTGATGTCGCCCTGGTCAGGTGCGAACCTTCACGACCAAACACTAAGCAAATATTACCGTTAACAGCAGCGAACTCTCAATCCGCCCTTGCAGAAAACTACCGCCTTACCCTGCAACAATACATTCGATCGGCTTTTAGCAATTAAAAATATATAATTAAAAATTAGAGGGTAAAATCACAAAGCAATGCCACTAGGTAGTTTTTAATTGTGAATTTCCCTAGACAGTCGCGCATTTCTCTCTTCATCTTTAACCGACGTGAAAAAAGCGTTCAATCTTCTCCCTCTCTCCCCTTTTCTCCCTCTCCCCCTGTGTCATAACACTTAATTTACATCAGTAGCAGTCTACGCAAGAGTTTCCGGGCAATATCCCAGGCCCTTGACAAACTGCTGGCGAAACGCTTCAATTTCTTTGCGGTCAGGGCAGCCGTGACAAACCACTGCCACCTGGTAGCGGCGCATCACGCTCAGCGGCGACTGTCCGGTTTCCAAACTCCAAAGTGCCATTTGCAAGCGAATTTCAGGATCGTAAGGAATCCCGAGTTCGTTCATAAAAGCCCGAAAATCCCCGTGCATTTCTGGAGTTAAATATTGGCTCATTTTCACCTTCACTACCCAGCCGTCAATTTGGTGAATAACAGTGATAAATTGCAAGGGAACATGACTAGCCGCGCGCAGGTAATCCACGACTCTCAGAGTGAGGCTAGTATTGGCGATGTAGTAGAGGTATTCCATAACTATCCTTTGAGCAAAGCTGATGCTACACCTCTATCCTCGCGGGCTATACCCGCTACCACAAGGGGAAAAGCACCCGACTTTGGATGGGGGTTTTTACCCAATTTGTTACCTAGTTGACAGATTGATTTGATAGGAATTCACTCGATGACAGAGATGGACTGGTCTTTGGACGCCTACGACTACGAACTTTCGCCCTCGCGCATTGCCCAAAATCCCGCAGTGCCGAGGGATAGCTCTCGCTTGCTGGCTGTAGATTCTCCCAGCAGCCAGCAACACCGGATGTTCCGGGATTTGCCAGATTTGCTGGAACCGGGAGACTTGCTGGTACTCAACAACACCCGCGTGCTGCCAGCGAGGCTCTACGGGCACAAACCCAACGGCCCGGCTGTGGAGATATTGTTGATGGAAGAACGGCAGCACAACTGCTGGCTGGCTTTGGTTAAACCGGGGAAACGCTTAAAGTTGGGATCGCAAATTGAGTTTGAGCCGATCGCCCCACCCTGCGAGGACTCCGCAGCAGATCCTTGCTGTTGCGTTCCCGAAGCGGAGGTGATCGATCGTCGTCG
>NZ_JAUBTQ010000043.1:0-18778 GCF_036702515.1 Microcoleus sp. BROC3 | reverse complement strand
ATCGCCCCACCCTGCGAGGACTCCGCAGCAGATCCTTGCTGTTGCGTTCCCGAAGCGGAGGTGATCGATCGTCGTCGATTGACTGCGACAGTTATAGAGAGGGACGAGGCAACAGGGGGACGGCTGTTGGAGTTTGACATCCCCACAGATGCGAGTCTGGTGAAGTTTTTGGACGAATACGGCCACGTACCCCTGCCGCCCTACATCGACAATTCCCAAGCTTCAGCGGAACAGTACCAGACTGTCTATGCCGATCGGCTTGGGGCGGTGGCGGCCCCCACAGCAGGCCTGCACTTCACCGAAGAATTGTTCAACCGCTTGGAACAGCGGGGAATCGAAAAAACTTTTATCACCCTGCACGTTGGAGTAGGGACGTTTCGCCCGGTGGAGGTGGCAGACGTGACTGCTCACAAAATGCACGGCGAATGGGTGGAAGTACCCCCCGCCACAGTCGAGAAAATCCGCGAAACTCAAGCCAGAGGGGGGCGGATCTTTGCCGTGGGTACGACAGCAGTGCGAGCTTTAGAGGGAGCCGCAGCGGCGAGCGGCGATTTTTCCTTGCAGCCTTTTTGCGGCCAGACAAATTTGTTTATATACCCTGGTTACAAGTGGCGGGTTGTAGAGGGGATGATTACCAATTTTCACTTGCCCCGCTCTACTTTGATGATGATGGTAAGTGCGATGATTGGAAGGCCTCGGCTGTTGGATTTGTACCGAGAAGCGATCGAGCATCAGTACCGCTTTTATTCCTTTGGCGATGCCATGCTGATTTTACCAACAGCAAAAAAGGATTGATCGATCGGGCATCGGGTTCGCCCCATGCCCGGTATTCCGTTTCTATTCTTCCTCCTCTTCTTCATTGCCGGGATACACGAAGCTGTTGGAACGCCCAGTCAGAACAGATTTGCCCAGAGATAGAGCTTTCTGAGCTGCCACTACAGCTTTGCGCTTCCATGTGGCCTTGCGCATATTCTTCTTGGATTTGGAGGTTTTCTTCTTAGGGACTGCCATGACACTAAATACTTTCGGATTGTATAGACAAACAAACATTCTAGCCGATTTTGCCGGCAATGCTTACTCAAAAAAACGGCAACGACTGCTCAGCAAGCAATATCAAGTAGTAGGGTGCGTCAGCGATTAGCTTCTCGAACAACAGACAAAATCCCCGATTCTGACGCACCCGCAGCAGCTAAAGTTCGTGAAAGTGGTAGATCACGACGCCAGTTACGGCATCGTTCTCAATACTCACATAACCTGTTTTGAGCATTGCCGTGAAAGCCTCTTCCACTTCGGCAAAAGTAGCGCCGGTTGCCATCACCCCTTGGGTGACAGATAATCTTCCGTTCTTGGTATAAGCTGCCTTCAGGAGTTTAACCCCTAACTGGTCGGGAGTTGGCTTGGGATATGTCGCGGCGATCGCCCCGCTGCTGGGATATAGCGGTATACCTTCGCGAGATACGCCGAGTTTGCCCCTGAGACTGGCATTGTGTTCGTCCACCATGTTCGGCAGCAGCAGCAAGTCAAACAATTGCCCGAACCCAAACAAACCAAAGGTAAACAGCCACAGCAAACCACTACCAATCTTGCCGTTGTAGAGGCGGTGGAGTCCGAAGGGGCCGAAAAAACAAGCTGCCCATAAAAGGTAACTAACACCTAAATTGCTCATTTTCTGACCGTCCTGCCTGATTATTCTAGAATTGGAGTCCCTCTATACATTTTGTACTTTCTATGCGGTGTTTAAACAGCTTGACAGGGGAATTTATTTGTGTGCTAGCCTAATAAACTGACAAAAGGCAGAATTTGGTTTCCCAATACCTTGTCTGGAAGCCCATGAGTAATTTTGCGTAGCAATTCTTAACGCCAGCAACATATTTTCGCGGGCGAGAGCTTGGTAAACTGGAGGGCGTGGAAATTACAGCAGCTTAGAACTGGATTTCACACTGGATTCCACACGGAGCCCCAAAGCAAGCGCGCCGCCAGCGCTGGCCGGACATACACGAGCGCGATCGCCCGCAGTGCCCGACAATGGAAACAAGCGAGTAGTTATAAGCAGAAATCCAATAAACATATGGTAGATTCCCTCAAAAAACCCACTTTTGAAGAACTGCGGCCGGGAGTGAAAGCCCCAGCCAAAGAAACTATTCTCACGCCGAGATTTTACACAACAGACTTTGACGAGATGGCCAAAATGGACATCTCGGTAAATGAAGCCGAACTAGAAGCAATTATCCAAGAGTTCCGCGTTGACTACAACAAAAACCACTTCGTGCGGGATGAGGAGTTCGCTCAATCTTGGGATCACATTGACGGCGAAAAACGCCAGTTGTTCATTGAGTTTCTAGAACGTTCATGCACGGCTGAGTTTTCTGGGTTCTTGCTTTACAAAGAATTGGGACGCAGGCTCAAGGACAAAAATCCAGTGCTCGCCGAGGGTTTCAACCTGATGTCCCGCGACGAAGCGCGGCACGCCGGATTCCTCAACAAAGCTCTCTCGGACTTTAATTTGTCCCTGGATTTGGGTTTCTTGACAAAGAGCCGCAGTTACACATTCTTTAAACCGAAGTTTATTTTCTACGCGACTTACTTGTCGGAAAAAATCGGTTATTGGCGCTACATCACGATTTATCAGCACTTAAAAGCGCATCCTGAAGACCAGATTTATCCGATTTTCCGATTCTTTGAAAATTGGTGCCAGGATGAAAACCGCCACGGAGATTTCTTTGATGCGGTGATGAGAGCTCAGCCTCAGATGTTGAACGATTGGCGCGCTAAGCTTTGGTGCCGTTTCTTCTTGCTGTCAGTGTTCGCGACAATGTATCTCAATGATATCCAGCGCGCGGGTTTTTATCGATCGCTCGGTCTTGATGCTCGCGAATACGACATCGAAGTGATTAAAAAGACCAACGAAACAGCAGGCCGCGTATTCCCCGTTATGCTGGACGTGAACAACCCAGAGTTTTACGAACGCCTGGATGTTTGCCTCAAGAACAATCAGCAGTTGACTGCAATTGTTGCTTCTAATACTCCGAAATTCTTGCAATTCTTCCAAAAATTGCCTTTGTATTTGTCGAACGGCTGGCAATTAGTGAAGCTGTACTTCATGAAGACGATTGAATCACCTTCAGTTGAGGGTGCAGTCCGTTAATTTTTGATTTTTCATCCTCTGTTACGGCGGTTCTGCAGCAAGCAGAACCGCTTTCTTTTGGTATGATGTTAGATTAGTTTTCATGGGCGGCGTGCGATCGGGTTTCAAATTCAATTAAGGAACTTTATGAAGGAGTTAATTGTGAGATGAGGAATGAGTGATATGAGTTCGGGAAGACGCAACTCTTTTGCAGACTACAAAGCAGATGGACAGAACTGGATCACCTTGACTGCCGGAGAATACTATCCCGATATATTGCAGGAGGCTTGCGAACTTTACGAACCTGTTCTAGTAATGTTTGGGCAATTACTCAGGACTTCTGAATCATCGGTGCGTCTATTTATACAGATTTCAGAGGTTCCCAGCACATGGATGCGAGTTCAACTTTTTAGGGTGTTTCGCAAGTATGTCAGCCCTGAGCTTCCCGTGGAAATGCTCAGAAGGAAAAAAAAGGCAACGGAAATTTGCAATCAGTTCGGAGTACGTTTTAGGTCTGTTCAAGAAGTTCAAGCTGCTTATATGACTCGTCCAATTCCCGATGAGGCACTGTCGGCTTTATTGTGGGAATACAAAAGTCGCGGAAAAAAGGGATACGACTTAACTGAAAGATTTTTCTCCTTATTCCGGTTACACTTTCCCTACTTGGCAATCAGAGGGCCAGAGCGAGCTGGAAAAGATATCCTGATGGGAAATGTCTTCGCCAACTATCCCAACCCGAAACGTCCTGTGGATTTTGTGATTTACGATATTAATGAAAATGACTTGCTGGCAATAGGATTGGCAAGATATGATTCAGATAGAGGCGGTGCACAAGAAGACGACCGAACAGGTGGTTATCGTAGCTGCGCTGATGAAATCCTCAGCTATACACAAAATCATAACTTAAGAACTAAAGTAATTTTCCTGAATGATGGGCCTGGTCTCTTACTCGGATCGATGTGGGATGACTACGCAAATATTGAAAATAGCTGGCAAGACAAGATTATTGTATTGACACTGCGTATGGTTCCAGATCGGATTACAGTGGAATGGCTGCGTTCTTGAAAATAGGAGTGACAATGGCTACGGGTATTTCAAAAAAACAATCGCAGGGTGAAGCTGCATCTAATTTTAGTGAAAGCCCATTAAACAATAGCTTGGATGCGTGCTTTTCATATCCCGGAAAAGTGCCTGCAAGTGAAGTTCTAGACACTCATCAAGCTGAATGTGTCAAACTGTGGTCTAGCAATGAAAAGCTAAGTCTGGCAAATGAAAACCGTCTTTACTATGGTGATAATTTACCAATTTTAGCATCTTTACTTAAAGATAGTTCAGTAAAAGGTAAAGTGAAATTAATTTATATAGATCCGCCTTTTGCAACTAAAAGTGTGTTTAAATCGCGTTCTCAGACAGAGGCTTATTCTGACTTATTAGGAGGGAACAGCTATATTGAATTTATTCGTCAGAGGTTGATACTCTTGAGAGAGTTATTAGCTGATGACGGCTCAATATATGTCCATCTTGATGATAAAATGGCATTTTATATCAAGGTGATTATGGATGAAATTTTTGGTCAAAGCAATTTTAGAAATTGGATTACTCGCAAAAAATGTAATCCAAAAAACTACACAAAAAAGACTTACGGAAATGTTTCAGATTTTATCCTGTTTTATAGTAAATCAGATACTTATGTCTGGAATCGTCCTGTTGAAGAATGGACAGATAAGCGCGCCAACAAAGAATATGAATACATTGAAAAGGAAACTGGACGGCGATATAAAAAGGTTCCAATTCATGCGCCTGGAGTGCGAAATGGTGAAACAGGAAAGTCTTGGCGAGGGATGAATCCGCCACCGGGAAAGCATTGGCAATTTCCACCTCAAACACTAGATGAAATGGATGCTAGAGGGGAAATATATTGGTCTGCAACAGGAAATCCCCGTCGCAAGATATATTTGGATAGCAGTAGCGGGATTCCCGTACAAGATATTTGGCTAGAGTTTCGCGATGCTCACAATCAGAATATTAAAATTACAGGTTATCCAACTGAGAAAAACCGTGATCTAGTTAGTAGAATTATTCGAGCTTCATCAAATCCTGATGATTTAGTGCTCGATTGCTTTGCCGGTTCGGGTACGACTTTGAGTGTTGCTTCGGAGTTTGGTAGGAGATGGATAGGAATTGATAATAGTTCTGAGGCGATCTCAACTACTTTGCGCCGTTTTGCTAAGGGTTGCGAACGGATGGGCGATTTTGTCAGCCAGCAAACATCCCTACACCAGAATCCATCGGATGACGAGTCTCGCCAATTATCGCTTTTTAACTTAGATGAATCTCTATTTCAAGCTGAGTCTCCCTTAGAAAAAAGCGAGATGATTAATAACTTTGGTCTTTATGCAACTGATTCGTTTGCTGGGCAACTAGAAGATATTGTGAGGCAATGGATAGAATGGCAGTAGCAGCCTACAAAAAAAATCACAAAAAGCATTCTGCCACATCCCAAAAATTGGATCGACTATTACCATATAAGATTTATCAAATATTAACCTGACTTGATATCATAACTGTTTTCCCTAAAATTTATCGCCATTCGCCCTGAAGCGTAAAAGCCGCCCAATAATAAGAAGAACGCCACTCTTCCTGCTTCAACATTTCCAGTTGCGCCGCCCTTAAAGCCGCCGCTGGCGTTAACCCTTTTTGCAGCATTCCCTGATAGAAACTTGACATTAACGTAGCTGTTCCTTCATCATCCACATTCCATAAACTCACCACAACTCGCTGAGCCCCCGCATACATAAATCCCCGTGTCAATCCTACCATGCCCTCGCCTTGAACGATCGGCCCCATTCCGGTTTGACAGGCACTTAACACTACTAAATCTGCTGCTAACTTCAGATTGAAAATATCAGTAAGTCGCAGAAATCCGTTTAATGGATTCCCCTTTTCATCTACCAATGACAAGATGATTCCTGATAGTTCCGGGTTAGTGCTATTCGCTAAACCGTGAGTGGCAAAATGAATGATTTTATATTGGCTTAAGTTCTGACTGGTTGCTGCGGCGCGGCTGGCTGCAAAATCCAAAGATTCGGTACGAGAATTGGCTGGTACTAACGCTTGAATGATTTGAGCTTCTTGGCGAGTGAATTTTAAACGGCTCAACTGTATGTTATTGTCGCGACTAGAGCGGCTTAAACCGAGATTTACTGATTCTATTGCTTGGGGATTGGCGCTATTAGACTGGGTTCTGACTCGTTCATCGTTAGCGGTAAAAACTGGATCGGCGAGCATTGCTAAAGTCCTAGTTGGGGGTTGTCTGTCATTGTAGTTTTGTCTTAAGATTCCCAAGGTGGAAGCGGAAGGCAGCAGCACAATTTCATGGTCTACAATTAAAGGCTGATTCCGATTATTACCGGGTGTTTCGGGGAGTGAGAGGGCGGCAAAGGGGAGGTAATTGAGAATGCCATCGCCAACTATCAGCAGGCGTTTTTGACCGAGTTGTGCTGCTACGGGCTGTAAAATAATTTGACTGAGCGTGTTGTTAGCTTCAGCAACTCGATCGGGAATGTTTCGGTAGCGCGGGTTAGTCACAGCATTGCGGAAATTGCGGGCGGCTTTTTCGATGTCAACCTGTTTGGGCAATTCATAACTGGTGATACTGGTTTTAGTCACAGCCCACAGATAGCTGCGCTCTTTCCCTAAAGAATACTGGAGTAAAATTGTATTCTGATCGAGGATTTGTTGTTGAATCTGGGCCAGGGTTAAAGGTTGCGGTTGGGTGAGGGCGGCGTACCGGGGACTGGTGGAGCGGATTTGGGCTTGAATGTCCTGATATTGTCCTAGTAAAGTGTTCCGTTTTTGGTCTAATTCTACTTTTTCTGCGGGGGTATGATTGGGGCGGCTTATAGTTTCGATTCGGCGTGTTTCTAAGGCATCGAGTTGCTGTTGTAAATTGCGTTCTTGCTGCAATAATTCCGGGGCGACACCTTGGCGAATATCGGCGTTTGCTTCTTGAAGAAGTTCTAGGAGGCTGCGGGCGCGGGAACTTTCGCTAGCTTGAAAGGCTTTGCGATCGTAACCAGAGTTGGGATTGGTTTTGTGCAGTTCCATTAACAGGTGAATGTAGAACTGGTAATAGTCTTGTACCGTGGCAAAGTATGAGATGCGGAGCTCGTGGTTGGTAATTTTGGTGCGGAGGTTTTCGATGATTTTGATGGAGGTTTCAATGTCAGTGAGGGCTGCGATTAAATTGCCTCGATCGCCTTTGATATTAGCCATATTGTAGAGGGTTAGAGCTTCCCCAGGACGATCGCCCACAGCGCGAAACAGCGGCAGGGCTTGTTTGAAATATTCTTCTGCTTCCTGCTGTTTTCCCAATTCTGAGTAAGTAGTACCTGTATTGTTGAGGGTAAGGGCTTCTCCCCGCCGATCGCCCGCTTTTTGTCTCAAATCGAGGGCTTGTTTGTAGTAGTCGAGGGCTGTTTGTTTTTCTCCCAAATCTGAATAGACTAAGCCAATATTGGTAAGGGTAGTTGCTTCCTTAGCCCGATCGCCCATAGCGCGGAATAAGGGAAGGGCTTGGTTGAAATACTCTTTTGCTTTCTGTTTTTCTCCCAAATCGTTGTAGGCTAAGCCGATGTTGTTGAGTGTGGTGGCTTCCGCAGTGCGATCGCCCAAAGATGTGTCGCTGTTTGCGGGTATGTTCGAGATGTTGCTGAGGTTGATACTTGCTTCAGGGCGATCGCCCATTTCCCGAATTAGGGAAAGGACTTGGTTATAGTAGTCGATGGCTTGCTGTTTCTCTCCCAAAGCATAGTAGACGGCGCCAATGTTGTTGAGGATGACGGCTTGTTTAGGGCGATCGGCTACAGTCTGATTCCAAGAAAGGGCTTGCTTGTAGTAGTTCAGGGCTTGCTGTCTGTCTCCTAATCTATTAGTAATGAAGCCCATTTGATGCAGCGTGTAAGCTTCCTTCTCTCGATTTCTAAGCATTTGATAAAGCGAACGCGCTCCATCAAACTTTTGCAATGCCTCCTGATAAGATGCTGCTGTTTCGCGAGCAAATAGTCGCCTAGCTTCCTGAACCAATCGCTCGGCTTCATCTGTTTTTAGATTTAATAGTTCTTTGTTTTTCTGTATTAATCGCTCGGCTTCCCCATCCGGGATTTGATTTCTACTGAGATCGAGGGTTGTCAGATTTACCAATCCCGCTAAAGGTTTGGCATCTGCGATTTGATTTCTACTGAGGTCTAGGGCGGTCAGATTTGTCAATCCCGATAATGGTTTGACATCTGCGATTTGATTTGATGCCAGAAAAAGCAGTATCAGATTTGTCAATCCCGATAATGGTTTTACATCTGCGATTTTATTCCCACTCAAATAAAGAAAATTTAACTCAGTCATTCTCGATAAAGGTGTCACATCTACAATTTGATTTGATGCGAGGGACAGCCCTGTTATATTAGTCAATCCAGCTAAAGGTTTTACATCTACGATTTGATTGGCTTCCAGGAAAAGCTCTGTCAAATTAGTCAGTCCCGATAATGGTTTCACGTCTGAGATTTGATTGAAATTGAGGACGAGAAATCTCAGATTATTCAGTCCCAATAAAGGTTGCACATCTGTTATTTTATTGAAACTGAGGTTGAGCTTTCTCAGATTGGTGAATTTTGATAATGGTTTGATATCGACTATTTGATTGCGAATTAGGGAAAGTTCTGTGAGATTAGTCAGCGTTTTTTGAGCGCGATCGCACTCTTGTGTTTTTGCTTTTGATAGCAACACCTCCACCGTATGCCTGGTTTCAGGGGTCAAATTCTCTTTGTTGGTACAGAAATCAGCAAAACTTTCAAATGTCTGGGAATTTGGCGCGGCTGCAGATCCCATCAGGATAGTCGCACCTACAGCTAAGCCCCAACGCCCCCAAATCGAAAGTATGGGATTCATAAGCACTCGCTCAAAAAAGACATGATTAGCTGCTATCATAATCTATCGCACCTTGTGATGCACCCTTTTCCTTCCTGCTTGCCAATTAGATCGGGAGCATTTGGTGAAACAATAGTCCCTCCTCGTTCTCGCTGCACTCTCCAAGGATTATTAGAAACCGGGTTTAAGAAACCGAGTTGTTCCAAAAAACCTGGTTTCTCCTAAAAAATTAGGTTTCGGCACAAGTCCTATTTTACGTTAGTCTCAACTCAGGAATTTTAAATTAGCGATCGCCCTCAAATCTAGCATTTACTATTTGCTGCTGTTTTATGAAAATCAACAAAAAACAATTCAACAGATCTACTTTAGTTTTTTGCTTAGGAATGTTCGCTGTGTTCCTATTTTCCTTAATTCTGCGATTTTGGGAACTGGAGCGATTTAATACCTTAGTATTTGACGAAGTTTACTACGCTAAATTTGCCAACAATTATCTCACAAAAACTCCCTTTTTCAACGCTCACCCGCCTCTGAGCCAGTACATAATTGCGATCGGCATTTGGATCGGTACTCACCTTCCTTTCGGACAAACAGCCGTCAACACTAGGGCTGGCTCCCTGCTTTCCCCTTGGGATTACCGCTGGCTGAATGCTCTCACAGGTTCCTTTATTCCCCTAGTTGTGGGAGCACTAGCTTATCAGCTAGTTCGGCGCCGCACCTTTGCTTTTATTGCTGCTTTATTTATCGCCTGCGACGGTTTGTTTTTAGTGGAGTCTCGCTACGCGCTGAACAACATTTATCTAGTTTTATTTGGGATTTCAGGTCAGTTATTTCTTTTAAAATCCGTAGAAGCCAAAGGTAAAAAGCGCTGGATTTTGCTCGTACTCGCCGGAATAGGTTTCGGCGCATCTGCTGCTATCAAATGGAACGGATTATGGTTTCTTTTCGGTACTTATCTAATTTTAATCTGTGCTTGGGCAGTTCGTTTTATCCAGGGCAACAGAGGAAATGAAGAACAAAGCCGCGAGGTAGATTCACCTCTAATTCCTGCCGAAAGTCCCGTACAAAAACTGACTAAACTCAATTTTCTAGAACTCTCCTTGAGTCTAGCTATTATTCCTATTCTAGTTTACAGCATCTCTTGGATTCCTCACCTGCACTTTAATCCAACTCCCAATTTCTGGCAGATGCAAACGGAAATTTTGACTTATCACCAGCGGATTAAAAGCGGCCCCGATGTACATCCTTACTGTTCCGCGTGGTACAGTTGGCCGTTGATGCTGCGCCCCATAGTTTACTTCTACAAAACGGCTAGCAGCAATGCCCAACCAGATCCGGAGTTGCCGCCTTTACCTGAAGGTGCAACTCAGGCAATTTTTGACGTTCACGCAATGGGAAATCCATTGCTTTGGTGGCTGTCAACCTTAGCTTTACTGCTAGTAATAGGAGTTTTAGTTCACCGGATTTTGGTGTGGCTGCAAACGCGCAGCGAGGCTTCTGTTGACACGATAGAACAGCAGCGGCCGATTTTGTTTCCGCCGACTGCTGAAATGTGGCTGGGGTTATATTTAATAGTTAATTGGTCCGCTAATTTGGTGCCTTGGGTGAAGGTGACTCGCTGCATATTTTTGTACCATTATATGGGCTGTTCTGTGTTTGCAGCCTTAGCACTTGCTTGGTGGGTTGACAGGTGGCTGCACAGCCCTCAAACTCGACTCCGAGGGATGGGGGTAACAATTATTTTTATGGTTTTGGGTGCTTTTATTTTCTGGATGCCTATCTATTTGGGACTGCCTTTGTCGCAAATAGAATGGAAAATTCGGATGTGGCTGCCGTCTTGGGTTTGAGTTAGAAATAATTTTTTTATTAACGGGCAAGATGCCCGTTCCACAATAAAATTAAGTTTTGTGGAACAGGCATCTTGCCTGTTCCTAACAAAGGTGCAAGATGTAAGTTATAACATTTATTACCAAGGCGAGTTTGCACAAGCGAGCATTATTTTTGATAGAGTGCTCGATAAACTGGTTCACCGCGTTTCAGAGTAGCAATTTCTCTTTCTGTAGCCACAGGCAGGGGGTTTTCTGCTAGCCAGTTGTCGCCGTTTTGACGTTTAAAACTGGGGTGAGATGAAAAGCGATCGCACATTTCCCTTTCTACTTCCTCAATATCTGACTGGATAAAAACTTCGCCGCCAATTGCCAGATAAGTTGCCAATTCGTTGACTAATTCCTGCTGCACCACCCGCCGTTTATGGTGCTTTTTCTTGAACCAGGGATCGGGAAATTGAATGCTAACTCGCTGCAAAGTGCCTGGGGGTAAAGTTTCTAAAATTGGTTTCAGGGAACTATTCGCATTGCAAAACAAATAGTGCAAATTTGTCAAGCCTTTTTCGTCCCGCCAAAGATTCGCCTCCTCTACCAGAGGTTCCCGAATTTCTAATCCTAGAAAATTCCAGTCTGTTTGGATTTGGGCCATGTGCCACAAAAACCGTCCTCTGCCGCAGCCGATATCTAAATGCAGCGGTAAATTTAAGTCGGCATAGATTTTAGTCCAATCCGGGGGATTTGCAGATGCTTGATATCTAATTGATAGGGGATTGACGTGTTCCCGCACTCTTACTCTTGCCAATTTTGCTGTCTCCTGAATGTATTTTTTAACCGTTGATTAGGGCAGATGAACGTGGATTTACGCAGATAGATATTGATTTTTGCGATGTTGTTCAATACTTTTTAATTAATGAGCCATCTTAAATTGTAGAGGGACAATTTTAAACTGCTCATTATTGCATTAGGCTTCTGGTTCAATGCCTGCTGCTCTTAATTGGGCGGCTAATCTTTCGGATCGTTCTCGTTCTTGTTCGGCTTGCTGTTGAACGATATCCCTTTGCTGCCGTTCCCTTTCTACCATCTCTGCTCCCCACAATAATATCTCTCCGCTCTCATTCCACCACCGCAACCAATATCCGGTTCTTTCAGCTTTTGTTCCCTGCCAAACCCCCAGAAATAACCCCACTCCTGCAATCCAATAATGACCATTTAAATCTGGTTGTTGTACTTGATACTTTCCTGATGAATCCAACTGGTACATTTCTAGGAATCCACTGGCTGGTTCAAAAAGAGCATATATTGGTACTCGCAATACTTGCTCGTAAAAAAACCATTTGCCGGGGGGATAAGTTTGTTTACTAGAATATTCATCGTTGGGACTAGCTGACAAAAATTCCATGACAATCGCCGGGACTTCCCCTTCTAAGTTGGGAGTGTAACTGCGGCGGATTTCTTGACTAGAAAGCGGCTGGACGTTACGGGCATAAAACCAATCTGGAGCTTTGATAACTAGCTTGCTATCTACTGTGGCACAAATGCCCATATTTGGGGCAATTAATATTCCTGCTTCTATTAGCCCCGCGATTTCTAAGATTTCTCGCAAGGCGGCAGCGAGCAAGGGCTGGTCGATATTTTCCACAGGTTCCTCGTCTAAAATAAAATCGTCTGGCAATTTTTCCCAGGTAATTTTTAAGTCTGCTGTACTTACTGTCATTGTATTTCACCTCTGAATGAGATTACTGGAGCGCGGCTCGCAATACTTCGCGATGAAAGAGCGATCGCTCTACTATAAATTTTATCCTGTCTGGAGATAAGGCGTCGCCGTTAGCATAGTGTTCCATCCAGGTTTTGCTAATTAAATAAGGATCGTCTGGCAATTCTGATAATAAGTATCCTGGCATTTCTAGCTCTTCCATTAACTGGCTTACTTTCGGATCGTAGCTGAGAGCAAAACAGCGGCATTCTTCGGATGCTGCCATAATTAAACTGTGGTAGCGCATCCCGATCGCCATTTCGACTCCCCGGAACACTCCTTTCAATTTTCGCGGATCGTCTAAACTGAGGATGCGGCTCGTTTTGGGCAGGGCTTCGTGTAAATGTTTCGCAATTTCTAAGTCGTGAGACGCTTGAAAAGGCAGCAGCAAAATTAAGGTGCGAGTTGCTTTTTGAAAGTCAACTAAAGCTTGAGTTAAGATTGACAAACGCGCCGGAGTTAGTGTAGAATGAGAACGCAAACAAACAGCAACTCTGGGCGCAGGTAAATCCCACAAACCCGACACGGGAGAATTCTCCAAAGCCCACACGGGATCGGGCGCTAAAGTAAAGGGAATTTTCCAATCTGCAAGTAAAGTAGCTGAACCTTTATCGCGCACGCTGACGGCGGTGCATCCAGCAAAACAGCGCTGAGATAACTTGCGAGTCATTTCGCGCTTCAAAGGCCCAATTCCCTGGGCCCAAGCAACTGTTTTTAAGCCCATCCGCTGCGCTAATCCCATCAAACCCCCATAATAGAAAGGGCTCGCAATGCTAGTAGCGTCTTGGATTAAACTACCGCCGCCCCAAATTAGCGCGTCGGATGTGCGGAGTGCTTCGAGAACTTGGAACGCATTCATGCGATCGAGCGCAGCTACCCCGTACCGCTGATTTGTCTCGACAGGATTGCCAGATAGGACGATCGGCGTCACGCCATCTGGTAACATTTGCAGTAGCGATGCCAACAGCGCCTCGTCGCCGCCGTTGCCTTTACCGTAATAGCCGCACAAAATTGCTCGCATTTCTACTCTTTTCTTTGTTTGTGATGGGGAATCTAACGATTTTAGATTTTAGATTTTAGATTTTAGATTTTTTTGATATTTGAGATTTGAAATTTGATGCTACTACCAAAAAAATGCTACTGTCATCAAGCTTCAAGGCTTTACGTCATCATTCAGCTCAAATCGCAAATCTAATAAAATCTCCAATCGCTAATCTAAAATTGTATGACCAGCCCAAAAACAGGTACAAGCCCCGACTTAAGTCGTGGATGCTCCTAAAATTTTAGACCAAAGCTCAAGCTCCAAGATTCATCTGTGGAGTAAATCTAAAATCTAAAATCTAAAATCTAAAATCGACTGACTCATCATACTTTATATGACAGTTGCGTAAGTCCCGATCGATAAATCTTTCATCTTCGTTATCGATAAATCTTTCATCTTCGTTCACCATACAAAAAATGCACGCTTTGTCAATTCCCACCTGGATTATTCACGTCTCTAGCGTCGTCGAGTGGATTGCCGCCATCTGGTTAATTTGGACTTACGGCGAAGTCACTCAAAACCGAGCTTGGTGGGCCCTTTCCGCCGGAATGCTGCCCGCTCTCGTCAGCGCTATGTGTGCCTGTACATGGCACTATTTTGACAACTCTCCAGCCCTAGAATGGATCGTTACCCTGCAAGCGGCGATGACTCTCTTCGGCAATTTTACTTTGTGGGCGGCGGCTTGGTGGATTTGGCGATCGGCTCAGCCAGCAGAGAAAATTAAAGATTAAAAAAAGGAGAAACGAATTGAAAACTAGCACTATTTCGGTAAAATTAGCAGCGAGTTTGCTTTTGTTGACAGCCGGATTTTTGCTTCCCAGCAAAGCCAGCAACATTCCCATGCAAGTCGCCCAACAGCCTAACTGTAAAAGTCCTCAAACGACACTGGACATGAATGTGTGTTCTAGTCAAGAGTTTCAGGCAGCAGACAGAAAGCTCAATCAAGTATATCAGCAACTTCTGCAAAAACTCAACAGCAAACAAAAGCAGAGATTGACTGTTGCACAGCGCAGTTGGCTCAAGTTTCGAGATGAATCTTGCAATTATGAAATGGGGCAGTTTGAAGGCGGTACTTTGGCTGCTTCTACCTACGGTTATTGCAGGGCAAGAGTGACGCAAGAACGGATTAAAGATTTGGAAGGTTATTTGAAACAAGCAAGTTTGTAACAGTGCGATCGATATTTAGTAATGCAATAGATACCCACCCTACGAGAGAACAACGATTGAGTCCCAAATTTTTTTATTTGATCTTTCTCTATCCGGATGGTGTACAATCTAAAATCTAAAATCTAAAATCCAAAATCGCTATGTCCTTCGTTGGTTTGCACATTCACAGCGATTATAGCTTACTAGATGGGGCGTCTCAGCTACAGCAGCTCGCAGAACGGGCGGTGGAATTGGGGATGCCCGCGATCGCCCTTACAGACCACGGGGTGATGTACGGGGCGATCGAGCTAATCAAAGTTTGCCGAAATAAAAATATTAAGCCGATTATTGGCAACGAAATGTATGTCGTCAACGGCGACATAGAAGTAAAAGTTCGAGGTAGAAGAAAATACCATCAAGTTGTTTTAGCTAAAAATACCCAAGGTTATAAAAACCTCGTCAAACTAACCACAATTTCCCACTTAAAGGGAATGCCTGAAAGAGGTATTTTTGCCAGACCTTGCATCAACAAGGAACTGCTAAAACAATACTCCGAAGGTTTAATTGTCACCAGTGCTTGTTTGGGCGGCGAAGTTCCGCAAATGATTCTGCAAAACAAGCTAGATACTGCCCGTGAAGTAGCCACATGGTATAAAGAAGTATTTGGGGAAGATTACTATATAGAAATTCAAGACCACGGTTCCCCGGAAGATCGGATTGTTAATGTTGAAATCGTTAAAATTGCCCGTGAACTCAAGATTAAAATAATTGCCACCAATGATTCTCACTATATTTCCTGCAACGACGTAGAAGCACACGATGCTTTGCTGTGCATTAACACCAACAAACTGATTGAAGAAGACAAGCGGATGCGCTACAGCGGCACTGAGTATTTGAAGTCCGCAGACGAGATGGCGCAACTGTTTCGAGACCATTTGGATGATGAAACAATCAAAGAGGCGATCGAAAATACCCTAGAGGTCGCAAATAAAGTATCGAGATACGATCTCACAGGAGAAGCTCGGATTCCCACAATTCCAATTCCCCCAGAACATACAGCCGATACTTATGTAGAAGAAATATCCTGGCAGGGACTCTTAGAACGCCTCAAAGCCCGCACCAGAAATGAAATCCCCCCCGTCTACAAACAAAGACTAGAATACGAACTGAAAATGCTTCAGCAAATGGGCTTTTCGGAATATTTTTTAGTAGTTTGGGACTACATAAAATATGCGAGAGACAATGATATTCCAGTAGGGCCAGGACGCGGTTCTGCCGCAGGTTCTCTAGTTGCCTACGTCCTCAAAATCACTAATATAGACCCCGTACACCACGGACTACTATTCGAGCGATTTCTCAATCCCGAACGCAAATCTATGCCAGATATTGATAGCGATTTCTGCATAGAAAGGCGAGACGACATGATTAAATACGTTACTGAAAAATATGGTAGCGACCGCGTAGCGCAAATTATTACTTTCAACAGAATGACATCAAAAGCTGTATTGAAAGATGTTGGGAGGGTGTTAGGTATTCCCTACAAAAAAGCCGACGAAATGGCAAAATTAATTCCAGTGTCCAGGGGAAAACCGGAAAAACTTAAAGTGATGATTTCCGATGACACACCTGCACAGGAATTTAAAGACAACTATGAAAATACAATTTGCATAAATGCAGAAACTGGTACTGAAGTCCCAGTTCGTCAGTGGATTGACATGGCAATTCGTATTGAAGGAACCAACAAAACCTATGGGGTTCACGCGGCAGGTGTGGTAATTTCTTCAGAGCCGTTGGATGAACTTGTACCGCTGCAAAAGAATAATGAGGGTGCTGTAATTACCCAATATTTCATGGAAGATTTGGAATTTTTGGGGCTGCTGAAAATGGACTTTTTGGGATTGAAAAATTTAACCACGCTCCAGAAAACTGTTGATTATATTAAGCAAACCCAAAATCTAATTGTCGATCCAGAAATGCTACCTTCTGATATAGAGCGCAGAGCTCAAGAGACTTTTGGCAGAATCAAAAAGTTACCTGATGATGTAGATAAAACTTATAGACTTTTAGAAAGAGGAGATTTAGAAGGTATTTTTCAGCTAGAATCCTCTGGGATGCTGGATGTAGTGAAAAAACTCAAACCTTCCTGTCTGGATGATATTTCTTCTATTTTGGCACTTTACCGACCTGGGCCGCTGGATGCAGGTTTGATTCCTCAGTTTATTGACTGCAAGCACGGTAAAACAGTTGAGTACGATCATCCGCTATTAGAGCCGATTTTAAAAGAGACTTACGGAACGCTTTGCTTTCAAGAGCAAATTATGCGGATGGCTCAAGATTTGGCGGGCTATTCTTTGGGTCAAGCTGACTTGCTGCGGCGCGCAATGGGCAAGAAGAAAGCTGATGAAATGCAGAAGCAAAAAGAAACGTTTATCGACGGCGCAACTAAGAATGGAGTTAGTCAAAGAATTGCGGATAAACTGTTCGCGCAGATGCTGCAATTTGCGGAATATTGTTTGAGCTATGACACGAAGATATTGACGGTGGAATATGGGCCGATGGCTATTGGCAAAATCGTTGAGGAAAAAATTGAATGTACTGTTTATAGTGTTGATAGCAACGGTTATATTTATACACAGTCAATTTCACAGTGGCATCGCCGGGGGCAGCAGGAGGTCTTTGAGTATTGTCTGGAAGATGGCTCGATAATTCGCGCCACAAAAGATCACAAGTTTATGACTGTTGGCGGTCAAATGCTGCCCATTGACGAAATCTTTGAACAAGGATTAGACTTAAAACAAATCAACTCTAGCTCAGATATATAAAATAGACATCTCCAAAATAGTAATAATTCGTGATAAGATCCCATCCTAAAGCTTTTTTGACACAGAAACATGAGCGACATACTAAATCATATTGAAGAGCATCCTAAAGAAACACAGCGATTAATTGGCTTGGATTATGAGCAGTTACAACAATTAATTCAAAACGCGGAACGATTACATCATGAAAAACAAGCTTTACTAGAATCAAAGAAAGTTAGACTTATTGCTGGTGGAGGCGGTAGAAAACCCAAACTATCTAGGGGCGAACAAATAATTTTAACATTGGTCTATCTGAGGCATATGACAACATTTCAACTTCTGGGCATCCAGTTTGGAGTAAGTGAGTCTACAGCTAATGATACATTTAACTATTGGTTGCCTAAATTGCGAGAATTGCTACCATGTAGCTTACTTGAACAAGTAAAAAAAAACGCTGCTGACTATGAAATAGTTAAGGAAATACTCACAGAATATGAATTAATAGTAGATACCTACGAACAAGTCAGAGAGAGACCTGGAGATAAGGATGAACAAGAAAAATACTTTTCAGGCAAGAAGAGTAATCATACATTCAAAAGTCAAATAATTATCATGCCAGATGGTAGAGATATCGTTGATGTTGTGGCAGGGGAACCTGGACCTAAAAGCGATATAACTTTATTCCGAGAAGAACGCTCACAGTTTGACCCTCAACAAAGATTTAAGGGAGATAAAGCTTACGTTGGAGAAGCTTTAATTACAACTCCTATTAAAAAACCCAGAAATCGAGAATTAACAACTGAACAAAAAGAACAAAACAAAGCATTTTCAGCTAAAAGAATCTTTGTTGAACATCGAATTCGCTCGCTCAAAATATTTCGAGTTGTCCAAGAAAGATTTAGGTTGAATCCCCAAAAATATGAGAAAGTAATTTTAACGATCTGTGGAATAGTAAGGTTGCGAATGGGAGCCTTAATATTACCAGAACAAGCGGTGAAAGCGTCCGATTAAAATTAACACAGTTCACTCAATATTTTGGCATAATTATCAACAATAAATATCTCAAAGTGTTGTTTTATTGTACACAGTAGCTAATTTACGATGATTACATTTATGTCCTATAACTTAACTATACAGAGGCTTTGATTGTTTTCGGAGATGTCTAAT
>NZ_JAUBTQ010000042.1:66657-67836 GCF_036702515.1 Microcoleus sp. BROC3 | reverse complement strand
ACAATGGCATATTGGATATCGTTGTCGGTAATAGTAGTAGTGACGGGGGTGACAACAGGAATTGTGGCCGAATAACCCGCTGCCGCCGTGGGATTCGATAGCGTCACGTCGATCGTTTCGTTAGTTTCAGCGACCGTATCGCCTAATACATCTAAGTTAATTGTGGCAGTTGTTGCACCGGCTGCAAAGGTAATCTTACTGCCGGCTGCCGTGACATTCGTACCGGAAACAACAACATTATTGTAATCAGTCCCATTAGTAGCCGTGCCCGCTAAAGTATAATCGACCGTACTAGAAACGTCAGTACGTCCGCTGCGGGTAATCGTGTAGGTAATGGGAGTTGTCCCGCTATTAGCTTCGGCAACGGTGGCATTGTTGGCAACAATGCCATATTCGATATCGTTGTCGTCAATTGTCACAGTGGCAGTATTCTGGGGAGTAACTGCTATGTCGTAAGATGCTGCATCAGTGAGGGTGATAATAACAGTTTCACCCGGATCGATAACGGGATCGTTGGTGGCTGTGACGTTAATTGTGGCAGTAGTTGTACCAGGTGCAAAAGCAACAGTCCCCGATAAAGAGGTGTAGTCAATGCCTGCCGTAGCGGTGCCGCCGATTGTATAATTGACCGAGAAGCCATCGGGTGCGGGAGTATCGAGAGTGAGAATAAACGTGCCTGTTGTTCCCGACTCTGTGGGTGCAGTACCGGAGGCGATACTGACACGGGTAGCATTTTCAAAATAGCGGATATTGCCGTCAGAATCCCCAACAAAAGCGTCTAAATCGCCATCGTTATCGATGTCGGCTAAGGTGGGGGCGGCGAAAAAACCCACATCAGTTAGACCGTTGAAGTTGGCGACAGGGGCGGCAAAGGTGGGGGCGCTAGCTGTGCCGGTATTCTGGTAGTAGTATGTCTTGCCGTATCCTACCCCAACAAAAGCGTCTAAATCGCCATCGTTATCGATGTCGTCTAAGGTGGGGGCGGCTAAAGAACCCACATTAGTTAGACCGTTGAAGTTGGCGACAGGGGCGGCAAAGGTGGGGGCGCTAGCTGTGCCGGTATTCTGGTAGTAGTACGTGTTGCCGTCATCCGCCCCAACAAAAGCGTCTAAATCGCCATCGTTATCGATGTCGGCTAAGGTAGGGGAGGCGTAATCACCCACATCAGTTAGACCGTTG
>NZ_JAUBTQ010000042.1:0-66557 GCF_036702515.1 Microcoleus sp. BROC3 | reverse complement strand
AAGTTGGCGACGGGGAGGTCAAAGGTGGGGGCGCTAGCTGTGCCGGTATTTTTGTAGTAGTACGTGTTGCCGTCATCCGCCCCAACAAAAGCGTCTAAATCGCCATCGCTATCGATGTCGGCCAAGGTGGGGGCGGCGCGAAAACCCACATTTGTGAAGTTGGCGACGGGGAGGTCAAAGGTGGGGGCGCTAGCTGTGCCGGTATTTTTGTAGTAGTACGTGTTGCCGTCATCAGCCCCAACAAAAGCGTCTAAATCGCCATCGTTATCAATGTCGGCAAAGGTGGGGGAGGCGGAATTACCCACAGGGGTTAGACCGTTGGGGTTGGTGACGGGGGTACTGAAGGTTTGGGAAGCTTGGTCGAGGATGCTGAGGGTGGCGGTTTTGCTTGCACCAACGTTGTAGCCCGTGCCTGGGGTGAGGGTAAGGGTGACGGTTTCTCCGGCATCGGGGATGCTGTCGAGGAGGGGGGTGACGTTAATGTTGGCGGTGGCTTGTCCGGTTAGGATGGTGACGCTGCCAGTTAGGGCGGTGTAGTCTGCGCCTGATGTGGCTGTGCCACCAACAGTGTAGGTAATGGTGGTGTCGGAGGTGGCTGCAGTTGATAGGGTGACGACAAAGTTGCCAGTGACGGGGGCTGTGGGTTCGGCTTCGCTGGGTGCTGTCCCGGCGGCGATCGTGGCTACGGGGTCGATATTCTGGTAGTAGTATGTGTTCCCGTCTTGGGCGCCAACAAAAGCGTCTAAATCGCCATCATTATCAATGTCGGCTAAGGTGGGGGCGGCGAGAGAACCCACATCAGTAAAGCCATAGGGGTTGGCTTGGGGGGCGGCAAAGAAGGGGGCGCTGACTGTGCCGGTATTCTGGTAGTAGAATGTGTTCCCGTTCGACGCCCCAACAAAAGCGTCTAAATCGCCATCGTTATCAATGTCGGCCAAGGTGGGGGAGGCGGAATTACCCACACCAGTAAGGCCATTGGGGTTGACTTGGGGGGCGGCAAAGGTGGGGGCGCTTAAGGTGCCGGTATTCTGGTAGTAGTATGTGTTGCCATCACGAGCCCCCACAAAAGCCTCTAAATCCCCATCGTTATCAATGTCGGCAAAGGTGGGGGCGGCGGCCCAACCCACATCAGTGAGACCAAAGGGGTTGCCTTGGGGGGCGTCAAAGCTGGGGGCGCTGGCGGTGCCGCTATTCCGGTAGTAGTATGTGATGCCGTTCTGTACCCCAACAAAAGCGTCTAAATCGCCATCGTTATCAATGTCTGCAAAGGTGGGGGAGGTGTAAGAGCCTAAAATATTTATACCAAAAGGGTTGGCTTGGGGGGCGTCAAAGCTGGGGACGCTGGCGGTGCCGCTATTCCGGTAGTAGTAGATGCCGAAATATCCCCCACCCAAAGCATCTAAATCGCCATCGTTATCGATGTCGACAAAAAAGGGGGTGACCATAGAACCGACATCAATTAGACCATTGGGGTTGGTGACAGGGGCGTTAAAAGTTGGCATGGGTTAGGTTTTTAATAGGTAATTGGGGATTGGGTCGCCCGCTGGCGTCAGTGTCAAGGTGAGTTAGAATTAGGTAGTTTTAAGAGATTTTGGATTTTATTGAATATTGATGTTCTTTGGCCCAATTTTCCTGAAGCGAATGCATATTCTTTTAAATATAATATAAAGTACCCATTGACTTGAGGCGTTTCACCCCTTTGCTCTGTTACTTTTCCAAAACTTCACATAAGTTTAAATTTTTTGTAAAGTTTGTCGGAAACCCAAAATTTGTTAAATATTAAGTAGTTTTTGGGCGGATGTTGAAGGAAGCGATCGCATTTTTGATGGCGATCGAGTCACAGCAGCTTTATCGACTGGCGCGATTCGCCCATCCCGGTTAAATAAGGGCGCAAATGTCGCTTGACAAATTGAATCATCAGGGGATTTTCCAGGGCGACTGAGCAAGTATAATTGGAAACATCACTGGCCATTTGTCGCTTGATTGACTCGGCAATTAAAGAAATTCCTCGACCTAATTTCTGAAACTTTTGTCCCACAAATAAGCTGGAGTAGCGAATTGTATCCGGGGCGACGCGATGGGTGACCATCCAACCGATAACTTCTCCTTGGTAACGCAATCCTAAACTGTTGAGCGGTTCGACTCTGGAGTCGTCGCTGAAGGGATTTAAGGCTTCTGGATAGTCTTTTCTGGCTAAAATTATCTGTTTTTCTGTTTGGGTGAGCGACACCCAAGGGAAAATTTCAAAACTTTCTGGCAGCGGATATTTATACAGCCAAGGCGCTTGAGAAATTTTCTCGGTGGTGGTTTGTGCGAGGATAAATACTGCTTTGGGTGGCTGCCAAGCTCGCTGTTTCAGTAAGGGTTCTAAGGCGACATTGGTGAGGTCGGTAACTTGGTATTTGACGTCCATAACGCGAACTTGATTTTCTGTCAATCCTTTTTCGAGAAACTTGACTAAATTTCCCCCGATTCCTTGCTGGCGAAGCCCTTGCGAAACAAACAGGGAAATGAGTTCGGCGGTTTGATTGGGCAGGATTTCCGCGATCGCCATTCCTACCAGTTGCTCGGAAACTGAAGCCGATACGCCGATGAGTTCCCCCGGTCGATCGTGCGATCGCCAGCGTTTTTTGATGCTAGGAAATGTTACGGCATCGTATTCAATAGAGTTGGCGGCATTGAGATGATAAACCCGCTGGTATTTGACAGCAGGGCGATCAGGAAGTTTACGAGAGCGTAAAGAAAATTTCCCCGATTCCTCCTCTACTTCTAAATAATAAGTATCGGCTAAGTTCCGCCTCACTATGGCTCGATTGATGGCTCGCTCGGAAGCTTTCATCTGCTCGTATCGCTGTTGTTGAGACATTTGATTTTCCCACACGCGATAGTAGTAAAGCGGTTGAGAAAGGTGGTGAATTTGGGTGACTTCAGACAACCTCAAACACAGGTCATAATCTTCGGCTACTTCACTTTCGGCAACGATTCCTCCAACCGCTTCAAAAATCTCTTTTCGCATGAGACGAAAGTGAAATGTGATAAAATCTACTAACAGTCTTTCAGGGCTGTATGGAATTTGACAGCGATAATCTAACCCCCGGTTTTGTCCCTGGGAGTCGATCGTAATGCGATCGGTATAAACGACGCCGTAAGAGGGGTTAGCCTCTAAAAATTGCACGGTATTTTCTAAAGCGGTAGGGGCGAGGATATCGTCGGAATCTACAGCGCCTATATATTCGCCGCACGCCAGAGAAAAAGCTGAATGCAGAGCGCGATTGTAACCGCGATGAGTTTCCCTATAATAGCGAATGCGTTGGTCTTTTTCGGCTTGGGATTGCGCGATCGCAGGGGTTTCGTCGCTCGAACCGTCATCCCAGATAATCAATTCCCAATTTTGATAAGTTTGGGCGACTACTGAGGCGATCGCTTGTTCTATATAAGTAGCGGTATTGTACGCCGTCATTATCAGAGAAACTTTTGGCGATGTTTGGTTTTGCGGTTGAGCGTGCAGCAGGAGATCGAGGACTTTTCGCACTTCTGCATTGTCTGGTTGGAGGCGCAGCACTTCCCTAAAATGCCCTTCTGCTGAGGCTATTTCCCGGCGCGATGCATACAATTTACCGAGGTTGAGATGTGCGAGATAGAAGTTAGCATCCAGGCGCAGGGCTTGTTGATATCCCGATTTTGCGGCTTCTAAATTTCCTGCTAAAAGTTGGGCAGAAGCTAAATTGCAATGAACGATCGCACTTTGGGGTGCTATCTGTACGGCACGGGAGAGAATGGCGATCGCTTCGGGAATTTTGCCTTGCACTTGCAAAAGATTTCCCAGATTATTGTAGGCGGCTAGATAGTCGGGTTGCAGGGCGATCGCTTCTCTAAAACAAGCCTCTGCCTCTTCCAATTTTCCTTGTTTTTGCAATTGTCTGCCGCGATCGAAACGTGCGGCTACTGTTCCTAAACCCAACTCCTCAACAGGGTTTCCTAAAAGGGAAGAGGGAGAGGTTTCGACATTTTCTGCTATTGTCACCTTAGCAGCAGAAGAAGTTTGCACGCTCGGTCTAGTTGAAATAATTCCCCCAGAATTGGGAAAAGTTACCAACCGCTCGATTTCATCGGTTTGGAATCCCAGGGCGATCGCTTGTCGTACTTCCGGCAATACTACGACGTCAAACAATTCTTTAACAACGCTATTAAAGATTAACTGATGTAAAATCTTCCCTGTAGTTAAATCAATCACCATAAATCCGCAGCAGGCGATTTGGCGATTCGCTGCTAATTGTTCGTCTAATACCAACCCCTGAAAATTATTATCATGTCTGGGTTGAGATAATCCAACGATCGCGAAGTTTTTGTAAAACGCCAATCCCCGCACAAATCCCGGACAAAAAACCACGGGTTGAAATTTGCCTGCGTTGAGATCGACGTAACCAAAAAAGCCAGTACCAGAATTAAGTACCCACAGTTTATCGTTGTAGAGTCTGGGGGAATGGGGCATAGAAAGCCCGGTACAGGCAATTTCGTTGGATTCGACGTCGATAATAACGCCGCCGTTTTGGCGATATTGTCGCCATCCTGCTGCTGTGTTGGTGCTGCTACAGGCGGTGACGTAACGGGGTTTGCCCTCTTTCATTGCCATCCCGTTGAGATGACAGCGATCTTCGGGGGCGAGTTTGGAGATGAAAGGAGGTTGCCAGATTGGATTAAAGTGATATTGGGGGTGAAGAGTAGCGATGCAGCTAAATAAGGTATTAACAAAGAGTAAACTTTGGCGATCGCTAGCTAGGGCGATTTCGTGAGCGTTGACGTCGCCTGTGGTATAACCGAGACGCGGGATGTAGATTCTGTCAAAATCTTCCTTTTGGGGGATTTCGGGAATGCTCTCTAGCTGCCATAGTTGATAGCGAGTGGTGAGAAAGAGGTTAGATGCGCTGGCATAAAGCCCCATCGGGCGATCGAAAAATCGCTCTGTGACGGATAATTTGCCGTCGAGGGTTAATCCTATGAAAAATACTCGATTGGTTTGATAGGTACTGAAAGCGAGGCTGATTTTTTGAGACTCAAGCCATCCCGGAAAAGACGGGGAGCAGGTAATTTCTGGGGATAGCTTGTCGGTTGGGGTAGATGCAAAGGACACTGGTTTCACGGGATTTGAGTTTTACACGAGTAAGGCAGAAGGCAAAAGGTTCTGGGGCAGAAAGAAAGAATACTCATCCCCAGTATTATGACCTTGTGGTTTAACTGGCTAGTTAATTAAAACTTATATCTGGCACCCTTGTCATTAAGCCCGCCAGCCGCCAGCCACCCGCCAGGGACTTAAGTCCCTGGCTAATAGCAAAAGTCGTCTAAAGACGACTAATATAACGATTTTTCTTTCTGTTTTAGTCGGTTTTAACCGACCCCCGCCTACGCGAGGGCAGGCTTAGGCTATGAGCCGTGGGGTTTAAACCAACGGCGGACGTCCGTGCTTGTTGAGAATGATGCAAGATGTGAGTTAAAACCGAGATTTTTTAAACATCTGGACTGGCAAAATAAATTTTTGCTTGTCACACAAAAGTTTTATAGCCTGTATAGCTCATAAAGTATAGGAGCAAAGTGGTAGGCTATTAAATATAGGATAGGCGATCGCTGCTAAAAAAGTGCGATCGCCACTCTTTTAAGTATGTTAATTTTCAATTATTCACTAGGGCCTGAACTGGAAGCCCCCGGATTGAGGTCTTTAACCAGCACCGTGCCTGCGGCTGTGCCATCGCTTTTCCACAATTCATTGCCGTTGGTAGCGTCGGCGTTGCTGATTTACGGTATGAAAGGCTAAATATGCAAATCATAGAAACCAGTATTCACAACGCTTCGGGATTTTCAACTGATTTTTTTCATACCCTGATTAAGCAACGCCGAAATTGTTTTTCGTCCGCCCGACCCTGAGTTTTGACGACGGTTGTCCTCACTACAAACGTAATTATATCGTTTCCGGTAGCATCGGAATTATTAGCCAAAATTAGGACACCGCGAGTGCCTAAGTCCCTACAATATTATTTTCGGTAGGGACACGGCAATGCCGTGTCCTCTATATCATGTATGAGTGCAACCGGAATTGATATTACTTAACCTCTCAATTGTATTGAACTTTATACATTTGAAATAAGTCGCCACTTTGCTTTTTGACTACCTTAGCGCCAGCAGCTTTCATCATTTTTTCCCAATCTTCTATTGTCTCTAAAAATACTTCCCCGGCTCGATAAGTTTCCAAAATTGCCCAATCTTCTGCTAGGGGAGCATTGGGATTGAGGACATCAAAAACAAAATGACCGCCCGGTTTTAGTACCCGCTTTACTTCTCCCATGACAATACTCCAATAGTCTATGGGATAGTAACAGCTAAAGCCTGTAGCGATGCATAAATCGAACTGATCCTCTTCGTAATTTAACTGGTGAGCGGGGGCCCATTCTACGCCTTTGAACAGCTTAGAATTGAGCTGAGGGCCGCGAGCGTTTAAGGCGTCTCGGGCGGCGCTGCTGATTTCTTGACCGTAAAAATATGCTTCCCAATCCCGCCAAGGGTAGATGAGAAAGCTGACTCCGCAGCCAATGTCTAAACAGCGCTGATTTTTTTGAGGTTTGGCAATTTTCCAGAAGGGAGAAACTGTTTTTGCTTGGAGAGTTCCTGCGACTGATTCCAGGAAAATCGGCATTGCTTCGACTTCTTCGGGTAAAGCGAAAGCTTCTCCTCGGTATTCGCGATCGAATCGAGAAGCGACTTGCGAGAGTAAAACTTGCCAGCTATCTGATTTTCCTTTAGCAAACCAAGTCTGCTCCTGACCCGCTACTGGGCGATCGGACTTTTTAGACATTCTTGAATTACCTTTTAGAGGCTTTGAGAGCTTTTGTAAAGTTTTGGCGGTAAGGCTTATTAAAAATTAACGCGGGCCAGAGCAGGGAGAGCTTCAGGCGATTTGTAAAACTTCTGTCGAAGTTAGTGCGATTGAACCCATTCCAAAATTTCCAAATACCGCCGCCGTAAGCGATCAGCAATGCCAAGCTAATTAACGTACTCATTTAAAAAACCCCTAAGCAATGGATAGGATTTTGGGTCAGCTAGTCAAAGCGCTACTCTTAATCTATCATTTATCAGACGCCAAGGCGCACCGATAGCCGTAGTAATTCCACCTTCAGAAAGAGACTTCAAAATCCCCGCTGAGGACAAACTTAAAAATAACACCCCCGAAATAGCTTTCACCGAGCAAGCAAGAAGGGACTTCTGCCAAAAGTCGATGATTCTGAGGACGCATACCATTTTAGATTGAAGAATTCAAGAATTAAAGCATTGGGAATGACTGATGAGATAAGGGTTTGGAGCTGACCTACAGTTGCATTCTTTTTTTAAACAGGTATTACCCAACATCCCCTACAAATCCGAGCTCGACCGGGGGATTGGTGCGACGCCGCAAATTCTAATGCGGTTGAAATCGCTTGCTGTTGGGGGACGACCTGACCGAACAGGATTTCACAGAGGTGTAACTACTCGAAGATATTTAAGTAAAAAGTGATCGCTGGCGGCCGACGAATTACAGCAGGCAAACTTTTTCTAGCGGACAATGACGGTAGAGAGCTTTTTAAGTAAGGAGGATTTTATGCGTGCAGTGCTGATGGCTGGGGGGTCGGGAACGAGGCTCAGACCCCTGACGTGCGATTTGCCCAAACCGATGGTGCCGATTCTCAATCGCCCGATCGCAGAACACATTATTAATTTGCTAAAAAGGCATCAGATTACGGAAATTATTGCGACGCTGCACTACCTTCCGGATGTCATGCGGGAATATTTTACTGACGGGGCAGAGTTTGGCGTTCAAATGACTTACGCTGTGGAGGAAGACCAACCGCTGGGTACGGCTGGTTGCGTGAAAAATATTGCTGAACTGCTCGATGGAACTTTTCTGGTCATCAGCGGCGACAGCATCACAGACTTCGACTTGACGGAAGCTCTGAAATTTCACCGCAGCAAGCAATCCAAAGCCACGTTAATTTTAACTCGCGTTCCCAACCCGATGGAATTCGGAGTGGTGATTGCTGATGAAAATTACCGCATCAGCCGCTTTCTCGAAAAGCCTTCTAGCAGCGAAATTTTCTCCGATACTATCAATACCGGCATTTATATTTTAGAACCCGAAGTCTTGGATTACCTGCCGGTAAATCAGGAGTGCGACTTCTCGAAAGACTTGTTTCCCCTGCTGCTGGAAAAAAATGAGCCGATGTACGGCTATATCGCCGAGGGTTACTGGTGCGATGTCGGCCAGCTAGATGTTTACCGGGAAGCTCAGTACGACGCGCTGCGGGGAAAGGTGAAACTGGATTTGAACTACTACAACCAAGTTCGATCGGGACTTTGGGTAGGTCAGAATACTTTTATTGACGATAGCGCGATCGTCGAAGTACCGGCCATGATCGGCAACAATTGCCGGATTGGAGCCCGAGTTAAAATCGATGCCGGTACGGTGATCGGAGATAACGTGACTGTCGGGGCCGACGCCAACCTCAAACGTCCCATTGTCTGGAACGGAGCAATTGTCGGCGAAGACGCTCATCTTAGGGCCTGCGTGATTTGCCGGAGCACCCGCGTAGACAGGCGCGCTCATGTATTGGAAGGTGCTGTCGTCGGTTCGATGTCCATCGTGGGAGAAGAAGCGCAAGTCGGCCCTAGCGTCCGCGTCTGGCCGAGCAAAAATATTGAATCCGGCGCTCTGTTAAATCAAAATTTAATTTGGGGAGAACAAGCTAAGCGGAATTTGTTCGGTCAGCGTGGCGTTCAAGGACTGGCAAATGTGGATGTTACCCCGGAATTTGCGGTGAAATTGGGCGCAGCTTACGGCTCGACTTTGAAACCCGGGACTGCGGTATCGGTTTCTCGCGACCAGCGGAGCATTTCGCGGATGGTTTCGAGGTCTTTGATTGCGGGTTTGATGTCGGTGGGAATTAATGTGCTCAATTTGGAATCGACGGCAATTCCGATCGCGCGCACGGTTTCGTCTACGCTGTCGATTGCTGGCGGCATTCACGTTCGCATTTCGCCCGATCGCTCCGACCACATTTTAATTGAATTCTTCGATATCAAAGGCATCAATATTACTAAAGCTGTTGAGAAAAAAATCGAGGGCGCTTATTTTAAGGAAGATTTGCGGCGGGCTCTAATTCCCGAAATTGGAGAGATGACGTACTTTAACCAAGCTCTCGAGGTTTACAACCGTATTTTTGAGCGGCAGATGAATGTTGAGGCAATACGCTACAGCAATTCTAAGGTAGTAATCGATTATGTTTACGCGGTTTCTGGAGCAATTCTGCCGCAAATGCTCGCCAAGTTCGGCTGCGATGCGGTGGTGCTCAATGCCAGTCTCAAGCAGACTTCTCTAAGCAACGGGGAACGGGAATATTTGCTCGACCAACTCGGCCGGGTGGTGAAAGCACTCAGCGCTAATTTTGGAGTGCAGGTATCGGCTAACGGCGAACAGCTCATTTTGGTAGATGAGTCTGGGATAGCGATTCGCGGGGAAATGCTGACGGCGTTGATGGTAAATTTGATGCTGACTTCTCATCCCAAAGGTACAGTAGTAGTGCCGGTGAATGCGTCTTCTGCGGTGGAGGCGATCGCGCGCCGCTATCAAAGCAAGGTAATCCGCACGAAGGCGAACCCAACTGCTTTGATGGAAGCAGCTAACAGGAACCCGAATGTGGTTTTGGGCGGCAGCGGCCTTATGGGTTTTATTTTCCCGCAATTGCATCCCGGATTTGACGGAATGTTCTGCATTGCTAAAGTGATAGAAATGATGACGATTCAGGAGCGATCGCTCGGACAGATCAAGGCCGAACTTCCCCGCGTCACCCACCGCAGTTACAGCGTTCGCTGTCCTTGGACTATCAAGGGTTCGCTGATGCGACATTTAGTAGAAACTCATTCGCCCGATCGTTTAGAATTAGTAGATGGAGTGAAGATTTTTAACTACAGCGACGACAATTGGGTATTAGTTTTGCCCGATGCTAGTGAACCGACCGTTCATATCTTCGCCAACAGCGAGGATCGAGATTGGGTATCTGAAACTTTGAAGGAGTACCGCGCCCTCGTTCACGATTTTGTCACTCAAGCCGAAGCGGCGGTTCGCCAAGATAAATTTGGTAACGGGTAATCGGTAATCTGTGACAACTAATAGCGAATAGCCCCGAAAAATCAGTAATTACCAATTACCAATTACCAATTTGCAATTGGCAATTGCCAAAACCAAGACACGCAAATTATCGGTACACGGATAGCTATTTTTTCCTTCTTCCCTTTTCCGTCTTCCTCCACCATCCAGTTCCCAATTACGCACAGATAACAGATGAATAGCTGCATTTTGATGGCGGAAATAATTCAACAACCGCAACTCCGTTATACTCCAGACAATCAACTTCAAATCGCTGAGATGTTGGTGCAGTTTCCCGGCCCAAAACCCGAAGATCCGCCCGAACATTTGAAAGTGATAGGATGGGGAAATTTTGCTCAAGAAATTCACGAAAAATATCACGAGGGCGATCGCGTGATTATTGAGGGGCGGCTGAGCATGAATACGATCGAAAGAGATGGTATTAAAGAAAAGCGCGCTGAACTGACAGCTCAAAGGATTTACAGTGTCGGTGCCGATGCCATGAGTGCGGCTCCTGCTGCTAGAACCGCCCCCGAATCGGCTCAAATTCGGGACACCGCCCCGGCTAATGTGCCGAGCAATGTAGTACCTTTAGGCTCGCGTAACCGCAGTTCTAACAGCGCTCCAAGCGGCCCTAACCGCACGTCTAGTTCGGATTGGAACTCGCATCAGTCTTCAAATTCTGAGTCCGATCGCCAGTCGGGTTCGTCTAACGAACCGGAAAATCCCGATTACGATCCGATTCCGTTTTAAAAATTAGGGTGCATCACTTTACAACTGGACTGTTCGATCGAAAGTGACGCACCTTAATTTAAGAGCGATCGCACTTCAGGAAAAAAAGGGCGATCCTCTTCGAGGGCTGCGCTAACGAATTTGGCTGAACTACGAGCTAAATTGCAAATTTTACAGCTCGATCGTCACAACTTTTTTCTTGCTTTTTTCGTCGCGCAGCACGACTGTATTGTAGGGTGATGTATCCGTCCCCAGCGGAATTGGCAGCTTAAAGCTATCGCTCTTATGCTTAAGCGGGCCTAAATCAATGCTTTTCGTTATATTGCCATCTGTGGCCAGATAAGCGGTAAGTTCGCCTTTATAATCTTCAATCAAAAAGTCTCTAAAGAAAACGACTTCCCCACCCTCGGCATCGATAGCAAGGATGACTGTACCGCTAAACGTTGCGCCTTTTTCTTCTTCATCAACCGTCGCCATTTTAATTTCCGAGGGGTCTTGACCGGACATATCTGGCATAAATTTTTTCTCCTGAGCGAAGCGCAATAATTAACAAGAATCTTACCTGACGCGAGGGGAGATCGCAAAACTCTTAGGACGTATTTCTGCATCGGTCTTGCTTCTCTCTAAGGTTAGAGAAGCCCGCGATCGCGCATCATACCACCAATTCTCTCAATTCTTGAGTCAGTAAGTACAGACAGTTAAAATTATCTCTATAATACCCCCAAGTCTCGCAAACACCGCCGCGTTAATTCGATTCGATATTTAGCATCCTTAGTCTGGAGTTTTTAAGTGATTGGGTGGAGAACTAAGCCGGATGTTTTTGATAATTTAAGAGCGATCTCACTACGATCATTAGGAGTAAGGTTGACAGCGACGCACCCTACACATTCGATCGCACAATTTCCACTGCAAAAACGCGAGCAAACTCAGCGACAACGATAGATCGCACTCGATCGACCTCAATTCCGGGGATAAACTGCTCTAAACTCCCAACAGGTCGATCGGGAATCCCGCAAGGTACAATTTGCCCAAAACCGGCGAGATCGGGACAAACATTTAAAGCAAAACCGTGCATCGTAATCCAGCGGCTGACTTTAATGCCGATCGCACCTACCTTGCACCCATCTACCCAAACCCCAGTCATACCGGGAACCCGCGAACCCTTCAACCCGCAAACTTCCAGCACCCCCAGCAGCACTTCCTCCAACTGCCGCAAATACCAGTGCAAATCTTGCTGGTGACGGCGCAAATTTAAAATCGGATAGCCCACCAATTGGCCCGGACAGTGGTAAGTCACCTCGCCGCCCCGCTCAACTCGGTGCAGTTCCGGCCCAGTTTGACTTGGGTCAAATTTGAGAAATTCCAGCTTTGCTCCCAGTCCCAAAGTGTAAACCGGCGGATGTTCCAACAAAATCAGGACATCTGGCAAATCTGGTTGGTCGCGGCGTTCTTGCACGAGTTTTTGCTGGATTTCCCAAGCTTGAGAGTAGGGAACTTGTCCCCAATCTAGGAGCAAGCAGGGTTGTGCATTTAGCGGTTGAGGGATTAGAGGGGAAATCATGAAAAAAATCAAGAGTGTTTTTACTGAATATTTGCGTCATTAAAATCAAGAATTGTCAACATATAATAAAAGATTTGGAAGATAAGTGTTTTCTAGAATACAGAGTGCTATTGTATAAACTATACCCACGTTACAGAAGGGAGGGAGCTCTATGAAGCTTGTTATCCAGGGTAAGAATATAGAAATCACCGATGCGATTCGCGAGTACGTCAATCAAAAGGTTGAAAAGGCAGTTAGCCATTTTCAAACTTTGACTACTGAAGTGGACATACATCTATCGGTGGCTCGTAACCCCAGGATCAATCCTAAGCAGACTGCTGAGGTGACAATTTATGCTAACGGCAGCGTGATTCGGGCTGAGGAAAGCACGGAAAGCCTTTATGCCAGCATCGATTTGGTTGCCGATAAGATAGCTCGTCAACTGCGGAAATTTAAGGAAAAACGCCACGACAACAAGACCCACAGTAGTGTTAAAACGGTTACGGCAGTTGAAGAACATCCTGTAGTAGCGGATCTGATTGGCGATCGAACTCCCGAACTTCCTGCTGAGGTTGTGCGGACTAAGTATTTTGCTATGCCTCCAATGACTGTGCAACAAGCTTTGGAACAATTGCAGATTATCGATCACGATTTCTATATGTTCCGTAATGCGGAAACAGACGAAATTAACGTGCTCTACGAACGCAAGAGTCACGGCGGTTATGGAGTTATCCAACCGCGCCACAGCAACGGTAACGGTAATAGCAAAAATGGCAAAACTGCCGAAAGCGCTGCACCTGAAAAATCGAGTGTTGGGAAAAGCTAGATAATGGCTGACAGCTAATTGTTAATGGCGGCAAGTCGTTAGCAATTAGCGATTTTTGTGGGAAATAAATCAACTCGGATGCACTAATTTTTCCTGATTATTTTTAGTTATTAAAATTTCAGTGCATCCGAGTTGAGCTAATTATAGGGTCTCAGGTCAATTATTTATTATAAAAATGTTGGCCATCGACCCTTCCCGAGTTTGGAGGACTTTCGTCGTCACTACAAGCTTAATTAGAACTATTTAACCGGATTTGATGTTACTTGTCGTTTGAGACTCGTTTACCATTCTTTGAAAATCTCTAAATTTTGATGGTTTCTAAAGTTTTGAGTGCTTCTGCAACGTGTGCTTTGAAGTCTAACATGGAGTCAAAAATATGCTTGACAACGCCTTCTTTGTCAATGACATAAGTTACTCTACCGGGCATAATCCACAGTGTAGCTGGAACTCCATATAATTGGCGAACTTTGTTGCCCGTATCGCTTAGCAGTGTAAATGGTAGCTGATATTTGGCGGCAAATTGCTGGTGCGATTGTTGCGAATCTTCGCTAATTCCTATGACTTCTGCACCTGCGTCTTTAAAGACTTCGTAGCTATCTCGAAAAGCGCAAGCTTGAGTCGTGCATCCGGGTGTGTCGTCTTTGGGGTAAAAGTAGACGATGACATTTTTTTTCCCTTTAAAATCTTTGAGGCTGACTGATGTGCCAGTTTGAGATGGTAAGGTAAAATCGGGTGCGGTGTCTCCTACTTTGACTGTCATGTTTTTTAACTGAGTAGCTCTGTTTGCGTGAAATTTTAACTTTTGTTATTGTACAGTTTTTTTGAGCAATTGTTCGCAGGTGCGATCGCCCCCTGCGACAGCCTCTCATTTTTGTTTTCTCGCACTCCTAGAAAAAACCGTTGTTACCAAATCGAGATGCTTCCGACGATTCGCAGTTAAGCGGATTAATTCGAGAGACTTTTTTGAACCGCACATCCACGGGGATTAACGAAGATTCTGATTAACAATGGGATGGGCGGCGCTGAAGCCTTACTACTGAGATGTTGCACCATTCTCAATAAACCTTTTAGGAACAGGCAAGATGCCTGTGAAGCGAGAAAATTCCCTCTTTGTGGAACAGGCATCTTGCCTGTTCTTGAGAATGGTGCAAGATGTGAGTTACTACAAAGTTAGTTGTTATCGGCCTTTAGTTAAATTTTTTAATTCCCGCCAGATTGGAGGAATTTGGCCGGAGTTGGTGCGGGGCTGGGTGAGGATTCCTTGAGTCGGACTGAACAGCAATGATAGGACGAATAATCCCGATGCAACTAAAACTATTGCGGGGCCGGATGGTAAGTTATAAAAGTAGCTGAGATACATTCCGCTAATGCTGGAAATAACTCCGATTATTGCGCCTAAAATCATTACTTGGTGCAGGCGAGTGACTAGGAGATAGGCGGTACTTGCGGGTGTAATTAATAGGGACAAGACTAGCACTACGCCAACGGCTTTGAGGCTGGCAACTATGGTGAGGGCGATGAGTACCATCAATCCGAAGTTGAGCAGGTTTACTGGCAAACCTGTGGCTTGCGCTCCTAATGGATCGAATGTGTAAAATAGCAGTTCTTTGTAAAAGACTACTACAACTAATAAGACTACGGCGACTATGACGGCTGTGTCGATCGCATCTTCGGCAGTAACGCCGAGGATGTTGCCGAACAGAAAGTGGTTGAGGTCGATTTTGTTGTCTTTTTGGACGATCGTAATTAGGGTGATGCCGAGGGCGAAGAATGCGGAAAATACGATGCCCATTGCCGCGTCTTCTTTGATTGTCGATCGAGCTTTGATCCAAGCTATGATGACTGTACTCAAAACTCCGGCAATGAACGCGCCGATAAAAATATTTGCTCCGAGGATAAATGCGATCGCCAATCCCGGCAAAACCGAGTGGCTGATGGCGTCTCCGAGCAAGGCCAGCCGCTGTACCATTAGGTAGCTGCCGACGATCGCGCAGACGATGCCGACGAGAATGGCAATTACGAGCGATCGCTGCATGAATCCGTACTGTAACGGCTCAATTAAGGTTTGTATCATAAAATTATCAAATCACAGTTAACTAATGACTAACAACCAAAGCAACCCGGTTTTATCTGAGATGTTGCACCATTCTCAATAAGCTTTTTATGAACAGGCTTTTCGGCCTGTTCCACAAAGAGTGAATTTTCTTGTGGAACAGGCCGAAAAGCCTGTTCTTGAGAATGGTGCAAGATGTGAGTTTGATCCGAGATTTTCGTTGCCCAATTCAAGATTATCAAAAAAACCGGGTTCAAGAGTCTAACTCCTAAATTAATGACCAAGAATTTCTTGATGGTACCCGCCACGTGATTTATCCGTGGAATCAATCCCAAATCTCAAATCGAAAATCCTCAAGCCCCCGCATTTATCCGTGGGGTCGCCTCTAAAATCTAAAATCTAAAATCTAAAATCGATTGACTGCTGGCTAATTAAGCGGCTTGTCCGGCAAAAAACATTACTTGTCCGCCGTAGGCGCGGTAAAGGTTTTCTTGGGTTAGCACTTCTTGGCGGGAACCAGCGGCAATCAATTCTGTATTAAGCAAAATTAAATCATCAAAATTGGTAATTGATTCGCCTAAGTCGTGGTTGACTACTAAGACGATTTTCCCGGCATTTGCTAGCTGGTGGAAGATGTCGAAAATGATATTTTGAGTTTTTTGGTCAACGCCGACAAACGGCTCGTCAAAGCAGAAAATAGCGGCTTCTTGGGCTAAGGCTCTAGCTAGAAATACTCGCTGTTGCTGTCCGCCAGAAAGTTGTCCGATCGGTCTGTCTTTGTAAGCACTCATGCCTACTCTTTCTAAGGCATCGGCAGCGGTGCGGCGACTAGCTGCCGAAAAGCGGCGAAACCATCCGGCTTTTCTGACTCTTCCCATCATCACGACATCCCAAACGGTGGCGGGATAGTTCCAGTCAATTTGCGATCGCTGGGGCACGTAGGCTACTGTTTCGAGTCGATCGGCGATCGCTTCTTGGCCCCAGGTAACAGTGCCGCGAGCTGCCGGAATTAAGCCCAACATTGCTTTGATCAGCGTGCTTTTGCCGGCACCATTGGGGCCAATAATACCCGTCAGCCTTCCCGGTTTGACGGAAAGATTGATATCTCGGAGTGCCTCTACCGTGCGGTAGTTTACTGCTAAGTGCTTAACAGCGATAATTTCAGTGTCGGTAGCGCTGTCTTTGAGGTCGCAAACCATTTTAGACCAAGGATTCTCGTTGGGCAATGCGGCGGTATTCATGGGGGTGAGTCTATCTCCTTTTTATTAAGTTTACTGTAAAAATGAAAAGAATATGAAATCATCGGTAAATAGGAATAATCTGGAACGCAGGAGAGGTAGATAATGCGACAGTGCCAGCTCGAAACCCCTCAAACCATAGGTTTGGCGGCGAAAATCTCAAATCGGTTAAAACTGATATCTTGCACCCTTCTCAATAACAGGCAAGATGCCTGTTCCACAAAGAGTGAGTTTTCTTGTGGGGTGGGCATCCTGCCCGCCCAGACAAGGGTGATTGAGAAGGGTGTCAGATGTGAATTAAAAGCGACGGCAATTGTGAAGCAATCCTATAAAGGAGAGTTTAGCAGTGAGTCGGGGATTGAAACCTCCCGCCCTGGATTGAACAAGTCCAAAGTATTGTGGATTAGAACTATTGCTTGCGGCATTTTGACTGTGGGTTTATTTAGTTGTGCTTCAACTCAGGGCGATCGCCTCTCTCCAGAGGCAGATGCTAAACCCAAGGTAGTTGCTACCAGCACAATTATTGAGGATTTGACCGATCGAGTAGCGGGAGGCGAAATTCAGCTAACAGGAATTTTGCAGCCGGGAACCGATCCTCACGTTTACGAACCGGTGCCCAAAGATTCTCAAGCTTTAGAACAAGCTAACTTAATTTTGTATAACGGTTACAATTTGGAACCGGGATTAATTAGGATGATGAATGCCGCCGGAATTAAGGCGCGGAAATTAGCAGTGGGGGAAGTTGTCAAGCCTTTGCTATTGAATAAAGAAGGCAATACCGTACCCGATCCGCACGTTTGGGGAAATGTGGAAAATGTAGTTCAAATGGTGGAAGCAATTCGGGATGCGCTAATCGAACTGTCGCCGGAAGATCGGGAGAAGTTTACGCAGAATGCTGTGAAACTTACTGAAGAGTTAAAACGTTTGGATATTTGGATCGAACAAGAGATTAAAACTATTCCCGAAAACCAGCGCAAATTAGTAACAACTCACGATGCTTTTCAATATTACAGCCGGATTTACGGATTGGGAATTGCTGACAGTTTGATCGGGATTAGTACGGAGGAACAGCCGAGCGCTCAAACGGTGCAAAAGTTAGTAGAAGCGGTGAAAGCTGCGGGAGTACCTGCTATTTTTGCCGAGACTACAATTAACCCGCAACTGATTAGAACTGTGGCGGAGGAAGCGGGGGTGAAATTGGCGGCGCAGCAACTTTATTCGGATTCGATTGGGGCACCCGGAAGCGAGGGCGATTCTTATGTGAAAATGATGTCGGCTAATACTCGCACCATCGTCGAAGCTTTGGGGGGAAAATCCACGCCTTTTGAAGTTAGCAAGTAGCAAGTAGGGTGCGTCGGAGGAGTTTTATTTTCTCTGCGGATAGGGTGACAGCTAGCTGACGCAGCCTACAAGTTTCAGTAGGCTTGCATTGCATAAGTCTTTGATTGATACAGAAACCGCAGATGCAAGGCAGATAAACACAGATAAACGCAGATTCTTGAAGGAATTGAAAGCTTGGGAATGCAAGAGGTCTAGTTTACCTGCTTCGACAAAATTAAATTGAGCACGTTCAATTCGTTGGAACTTAAAAGATATTTATCTGTAAAAATTTTTTCTCGGCTTTGTTCTAAACTGTAGCTTCTAAACACGATAAACGGGAATTCGTGATACTTGTGCCCGATCGGCATTACACTATCTACAGGGTAGATCGATCGCACGTAAGCCGACAGAATATCCCGAAACATCCGATCCTCCGGTTCCTCCAACCTGGTGTCAGCAAAATACTCCTGCATTTCCTCCCCGCTAACGAAGGCAAATAGCGGTATGGCATAATAGCGATCGAACTGCTGACTCTGCTCTTCAAAATACTGAGTTTTCTCCACATCGCTGTTGAGAAACTGCAAAAGCTCGATCGCACCTCCTCTAATTGCCGATATTACATTCTCCGGGGACGAATCGCTATCCCTAATTAGACGCATTTTGTGCAGCAACTTCTTCTCTAGACATTCCTTAATTTCCCGATGAAGCCGTATCTGGTATGTTTCTACCAAAGTGCGATCGGCTAGAGGTACGATCAACAAACTACCGCAAACATGACCGATCTCTAAATTATCATAACTCAGTAAACCATCCAGCGGATTACACTTCTCCAAAAACTTACTATTAAAATCCTCCCGCATTTCCAGGTAAGAATCGCCCTTTTGACGAGACTTATCAGAATTTGTCAAAACAAACTCCCCGCGACCCAAAAGCTGTTCCAGGCTCGTATAAACCTCCTTAAACAACATATTTCCTCGCTGGCTCTCGCTCTTTAATGTCTTAATTAGAGTAGCCATTTTGCTGCTAAATGTATCCCCGACTGCGGAAACCGATTTACCACCAATCGGAATCATCAAAAACTTATCCCTACCTAAATAACCGTATCCCGAAATTCGCGTCATCACCGCCGTCTTCAAAATTAGCAGTAAATTCAACAAACTTAACTTACTTTCTTGCAGGGAAAGTTCCGCATCATCAGCGTAATAAACTGCGGTCTCAGATAGGTAAAAAACCAATTCCTTATCTTCACCATCAAGGGTTTTACCGTTCTCATATTCTCCGCGTCCCCGATAAATCACCTGTATCACTTCCATCAGATTTTTCTCAATCTGGAAGCGGGGAATGTCCACTAAAATATGTTTGGTTTTCGGGAAAGAAAGTCCACGGCTTCCCGATGCAGTCATAAAGATTACTTTAGCTGTATTTTTGTATTTCTGTATTTTTTCTTTCTCCTCTTCCGAAATATTCGCGTGAATTTCCAGATAATCGGTAAACTGCTCAAACTTTTCGCGACTATCTTTAATTTTTTCAATTAATTCTCCCAATCTTTGCTTGTTTTGAATATATACTATAATTTGTTCTACACCTGGGATGGTTAATCGCTGATTGATATCCTCAATTATTTCTGATTGTACCCGCTTTACTAAATTACTATTCTGTTTTAAAGGCGCATTCTCACTGTATTTAACAGTTTCTATAAATACCTTATAAGTGAGATATAAACGGCGCGCCGGGTAGGAATTCGCATTAATCACCTTTGCAGGTAGATTGTTGAATTTAAAAGGAATAACTTGTAAAGGTTGAATTTCTTCCGAATCTCTCGCTAACTTTTTAAAATAGATTTTGTCCGGTTCCGGTGACGTGTTATCAAGGTGTTGTTGGATGACATCAGGGTCAACAATCGAAGCATCTGCGACAATAATTTTAGTATTAAAGCCGTGTTCCCCCTTGTGCAACTCATGTTTTTTGATAATCTTGGCAATTCCGTCTAAAAACTCAACGCCACCATCATCTCCCGTAATTTCATCGATCATAATGAAAATATGTTTGATGCGACTGGATATTTCTTGCATCTTAGCGGGAATGACCCGTTTGTCCCGTTTATTGTAAGTATCTTGAAAAATTTTATCTAAATGCTCTAGGGTATTTTGTCTGTTCTCTTTCATCTTCACCGATTGAATAGAAACGGTAGCTACGATATTACTAGATACCTGATCATTAATCAGCGCGTATATACCTTCGCAAATGCTCTTAAGCACTCCATTTCCTTTGGGATTAATGGGTTTAATTACTGTTTCTCCCTTTTTTTCAAGTTCTGATTGATGATATTCCGTCCTCCGAATTTCTGAATCATCCTTGAGGAACCGAACAGTTTTTTTTGTCAAATCTTCGCGATATTTATTCGATGCGTACTTGACGGTACAGTGTCCTGAATTGCTTTTGATGATATCGGCGTTAGTGTTGATACAAAATAATCGATCGTTGCACAGCAAACCCGTATTTTTATCTTGGAATTTTTCGATAATATCCAAGTTTACTTGCTTGCGGGGACTGACGTACAGGAATAAGAAACCGTCGTCGATATGGCTTTTGAGGAAATTGGCGATCGCAGTTGTTTTCCCAATTCCTGGATTTCCCGTCAAAAAGATATAAGTTTCATCAGATTGAAGCGCTTTCACAATCAATTGAGCGTGAGCATTTCGCAGGTCTAATCCGCGATCGATTTGCAAATCATCTGCCAGTTTATCTGATATAATATCTATTGAATTAACAAAATCGTCTATCCGTTCTGTATGAGGTACAGGTTCAGTGACATTTTTTCCAATTCCTAACAGAGAATCAACAAACTTTCTGCCTTCTTTAAAACTGCGAGCTGCGTTGAGTTGAATAACATTTAAAACTTCGGTGCGAGCATCGCTAATCTCTTTACCTTTCGCTTCATTCTGGTAAATTTGGGCACAAGTTGCTAACAACTTAATTTTGTCCTTGCGTAGGGAAATAGCGCTAATATTGCGATCGCCATAACCAACCACATTAAACAAAACCTCAGCATCACTTGAAATTATACCAGTTTGTTGCAAAAATCCATAGAAACTGTGAGCGTAGCTACCCGCCTGAATCAACTTAGCGCTTTCCTTATCCTTATACTTAAAAGCTGTAAAATAGCGTTTTAAATCCTCCGAAAAATCCACACCTAAAGTGCTGGTATCCACCCGCAGATTAGAAAACACACTTTTCGATCGCAAATAGCTAATTTCTCTCATCAAATATTTGCGTATCACCTCTATTTCATTGATATCCTCCGGTTTTGGAGCTAGCGTCGGAGAAAACACAGACAAATCAACACAGAGAATTCTAAAATCATTTCCAGACTGTAACAACATCAGCGTATCAGCCTGCAAAAACTCACCCTTTTTCGAGTAGCGGCGGATGTACGAGTTAATCTCATCATCTGATAAACTAAGTTTGGCAGTTGTCAACTGAGACAATAGCTCTTTAAACGCTTCTTTATCACCCTTGTTATAGGTTCTGATACTATTAGCATCACTAAAACTGAACTGACAATACACAATTTTCAACTGCTGCAAATTCCAGCCAGTAGAGTTGACGTACTCCCGAAAAAAATTCAACCCACCCAAAAAGCCTTTTTGGACAAAGAACAAACTCCATTTTTCAACTATTTCAGCATCTAAACTAGCCAGCAGATTGGCTTCCCTGACGATTTCCGCCGTCATCTTTGGCAATTTGAGCTTCTGCAAATCGAGACGGTAGGAATCACCAAAATTGTGACTTAAATTTTCCCGCTGAATATATGCCAGAATCCCGATATTGAAGCCTACCTCAAACAGCCGCCCAAAATCTTCACTTATCATAATTGTGTACTTCCCTTAGTGACATTTAATACTTCTCTTACCTTATTCAAAAAAGCCAGGGAGTTAAAATCCGCACTCCCGCCTCCATGACTAAATACAGATAAAGTACCAACTGAATCATCGCCGATAATATGAGCGTAGGGATCGAGTTTCAAACTAATGTTTTGACGGGCTTCATACCTAGAAAAGTGGAAGATGGTTAAATAGTGCAGTAAAGTATCTTTAATTTCACCATCGTACATCAAACCTTGGCGAATATCTTGGTCATCCAGAATGCCTTCATATATCTTCAACAGTGTCGAGTAAGAAATCACACCATTGTAAAAGTTCTTTTCCCCTTGCTCTACTTTGATACCATTAAACAGATTAAAAAACATCACAGCTTGGTGACTGGGATCTTTTGATAAACTTTCCAGTTCCGTTGTATCCTGAATGTAGAAAGATTCTCCCTTGTGTTCTTTAGGGCTTCGGACGTAATATTTATCAAAAAATACCGGATAAATCTTGATATCTTGCCGATCTCCTTTCAAAGTTTGGATGAGCTTTTTCGACATAAAAAACAATTGCTCATCTTCATCAGTCTGGGTAATATGCAGCGTGCTTGTATAAGGTGCTTGTGCAATATACAGAAAATTGCGATAGCCATGCTTGTAAAGCTGGCTGACAGTATCTTCAAGAATTGATGGCTGACTGTAAAGGTGTTGAACGCTGTAGTTTTCTGACAAAGTTTTCAGCATTCCGACTTGAATTGTATCCTCTGATAGGCGTTTAATTCCCGCAACTTCGCCTAACAAACAAGTTTTTCTCTGAAAGCGATCGCTATTACCTTTTCTTGCATCGCTTTCGCAGCTTGAGACGACAATAATTGCTAAATTGTCCAACTCAAGAGATAGTGGAACATTCCGAAATTTAAACTTTTTAGGCAATATTGAATACAGGGAACTCAAACCGTTGCGGATACTGTAGCCATTTGGTTTTCCCTTGATGCGAAACCCTTGAGAAGTCGAGCGGTATTTTTCACTAAAAAGATGAGACAATATTTTGGAAATGTTAGCCATAAACTTTTCCGACGGCGAAGGGTTATTGTGGTCGCCTTCGTGAAGTCTCACCATCGGAATAAACAAATTCTTTTTTGCTTTATTTAACAATATTTCTAGGCAAACATAAGACAGTAGCGAAACAGCAAATTTGTAAACAAACGCTGCATCCGATTTCAAACCATCCTTGCTGTCTAAACGTTTATTGTTATAACGAAACAACAGCAATTTATACTGTTCGCAAAAACTGCTGCTATATACACTCATCATAGTTTGTGGAACCCACATTACAGGCAAAGCATCGATGCCATTAATATTATATTCTAGACTAAAATTTTGGAATTGATCGGTAGGAAAATAGCGGACATCTTCGATGGTGATAGTGACTGGTAGTTGACAAATAGCTGTTTCGTTGATACTAGATTGTTCGACGGCAATATACTGAAGTGATTCTTTGGGATTTCGTTGCAGAACATCATTGAAAAATCTACCTTGGGTTGAATCATGATCCAGGTCTTCGAGGATGCCTCTTTTGACGCTTATATGCCGCGGTTCTGTGCGAGTTGGCAAAATTGTTTGCCTGTCTAGAAAGTTTTTTAATAGTTGTTTGAGACGGTTTATTTTAACTTCAACATTATATTCATTCATCCCTCTTTTGATACCTCGAAATATCCCCTTTTTCTTTTCTTCATCAGAACCTCGCAGTACAGGAATAACTGATTCAAACCTTTGTTTCGGATCGTAAGTTAGTTCAGAATCAGGGTTATAATCCGGTGCTAAAGGATTGCTGTGAGAAGCAAATACAAAATAGTACAATAATGCTATTTTCAATACTTTGCGAATGAATGTTTCGCTAGTGTAACTATCCGCTAATTCTGCTTTGTGTTCATCACTGTCAGGATTTAGCAAATTCAGGTTATAATCAAATACAGGTTCACCGCCACGGGCTTGAACTTCGTTGCCAAATTTTAGTTTTAAACCGAAAATATATTTACGTTCGCTCAGAGGGGTGTCTGTGGTTTCTCCTAAATAACCTGCTACAATCGGAATGATGGGAAGCGCATCTAAAACTTCTGCTCTGGAAAACATATCTTGATAATTAACTGAGACACCGGCATAATTGACATTATAATAGCCATCTTCTTTAGTGCCATCGCCAATGTATGATTCGAGCAACCTAATCCGCCGGATCAAGTCTTCTAAGTAGATGATACCAACACTATCTGTGCTGCTAGTGCGGATGTGTTCTAGCAGGTACTCCAAGTAGGTAATTTTAGCTTCTTTTTTGAGCTTCCCTAGAGTTTCTTTGTCTACAAGTTTGAGCAATTTGTGGAAATCAGAATTTTTATCTTTAACCATCTCATCAAGACGATGATGCAGTTCTTGTTTATCACTTTCAGTATCAGCATTTTCATTAATGTAATTCTCTAAACCCTCCTTCAGTTGTTGCTGAAAGATGTCTGAATCTCGCACAGCAATCGTCAATTTATGCAGCTTCAAAATTGCCGATGTCCCAACAGTATTTGGGCGCTGCAATGTTAGCTTCTTTTTTGCTAAGGTAGGAGAGGATTTGGCAAAATCGTATTTAAAACCTAAGTCGGTACCATTTCCCTGAAAATACCGTGATTCTAAAGGCTCAATTAAGCTAGCGACGAAATCAGCAATAGCATCATTCCCTCCCACGAGTGATGCTATATGTTGTCGCAAATATTGTCTAATTAGTTTTATTTGACTGCTAAATTGAGTTTCAAGTTCGGGAGTGAAATTGACTGTAGCAGAATGTGCTAAACGTTCAAAACCACCCAAAGGATGTCGCACGTTCATACTGGATATTTGAGCAGCTACCGCGTCAATATCTATTAACAAACGACGCCGATCGCCCGACACGCTAAACGGATTTTTTACCTGCAAAACCTCTAAAATCTTGGCCAGCAAATCGCCATAGTCCACTGGAACTAAATCGCTGTCATCCAATCTTAAGATGTTCACCCTGTTCACCCCTTCAAAAAGCTTGAATCCACTCTTTCACATCGTACTCAGTCCAAACCCCATTTACCCAATAAGGATCGGCTTCCACCAATTGTCGCACGGCCGCCTCATCTTCCGCTTCGTAAATTGCAAAAACTTTTGTTAAATCTTTCGTTGGCCCGATCGTACTTAACACACCCGATTCCTTCTGCTTAGCCAATCCGGCTAAATGAGCGTCTCGGAACGGAGCGCGTTTTTCGAGAACGTCTTCGCAGTAACTTCCCCACATCACATATTTGGTCACGGTTTTGAGCCTTGGATGAATTTGTTTAAAAAGAATTGTACAATAAGAGTAGCAGGATTTGAATAATTTTTTTAACATAAAATTAGTGAACCGCAGAGCGCACAGAGAGCGCAGAGGGAGAGGGGAAGAGTTGGGATTGTTAGATAGGAGGAGACAACTATGACTTTATTAAACATTCGGCTGCTGACTGTTCATGAATATGACCGGATGACGGAAATTGGTATTTTTGACAAAGATGAACGGGTGGAATTACTAGCAGGACAGATAGTAAAGATGGCAGCGAAAGGAACAGCACACGGTGCGGCGGTGAAACGGACAGAGAAGCTACTGGAAAACCGTTTGGGAGAGCGGGTTTTGGTGCGGCTGCAAGACCCGGTTCGGATGAATAATTACTCGCAACCTGAACCGGATATTTCTGTAGTTATACCAGATCCACTTTACTATGAAGACCACCATCCAATTCCTTCAGAAATTTATCTGATTATTGAAGTTGCGGATACTACGCTGAGAACGGATTGCGGGATTAAAGCGAAAATTTATGCTGAGTCGGGAATTACTGATTATTGGGTTTTGGATGTGAATAATCGGCAACTCCACGTTTTTCGAGAACCGAGTCAGGATGGTTATCAAAGTCGGGTGATTCTTTCGGATGGTGATAGTATTTCTCTTCTGCGGTTTCCTGATTGTTCTTTTTTTGTGCGGGAGATGTTGCGGCCGTTAAGTTATTAACTTGTTCAACAAATTTAGGACTCGCTTGGCCGCAGAAACCGGGTTTCTCTGTTAATAGTTGGTTGATGGCGGTACATCTTGGAAGAAACCCGGTTTCTCAGTCTTTGCGTGTAAGAAGTCGAGAGAGGGCCGGCACTTTTAGCACCGCCCCTACAATTAGCTTCTTAGGCTGACACCGAATTTCTCAACTAGGACATCGCGGACTTTTTGTTGGGCTGGTTCGACATCAGTTTCGCTCAAAGTTCGATCGCCCGCGCGGTAAACTAACCGAAAAGCCAAACTCCGCTGTCCCGCCGGTACGTTGTCGCCCCGATATTCGTCGAACAGTTCCACCGAATCCAGCAAACTACCCGCCGCCTTTTTCATCGCACTTTGCATCTCAACAACCGCAACCTCTACAGGCGCGAAAAACGCAATATCTCTGTCAGAAGCGGGGAAACTCGAATAACCAGCGAATTTGCGAGTTAAGTGGTTCGGTCGCCCTAATTCACCCAACAGCACCGCTAAATCTAATTGAAACACGTAAACCTGCTCAGGCAAATCCTTTTGTTGCTGCAATTGCGGGTGCAACTGTCCAAAAACCCCTAAATGTTTCCCGTTTAACGATAACGCAGCCGTGCGGCCCGGATGCAAGCGTGTATTAGAGGAATCGCTTTGATATTCCACCGACAAACCCAACTCTTGAAATGCGCTTTCCAAAATACCTTTTGCCTCAAACCAACTCAAAGGTCGATCGCGCCCTCCCTGCTGCCATTTCCACACAGTCGGATCGCCGCCAATAATCCCCGCAACTGCATCGGCTTCCTTCATTGCATCCCCATCTTTCCAGAAAATGCGGCCGACTTCAAAACCGTTTAGCGCGCCATTTCCCTGTTCCAAATTGTACTGGAAAGCATCAATCAAACCCGACAGCATTTCTGTCCGCAAAGCCGAATACTCCACAAACAGCGGATTCGCCAGCACAACCTGATTTTCTCCCTCAGTTTTCACCAAAGAATAGTGCATCAATTCCGTCAAACCTGCCGCCCGAAAAGCCGATCGCACATTCCGCATTGCCGCGTATTCTGGCGACAAATAACCGGCCGCCGTTTTGCTGGGCAAAGTATCGCAGAAATTGTCGTAGCCGTGGAGTCTGGCAACTTCTTCAATTAAGTCAATTTCCCTTTCTAAATCGCGGTACCGGTAAGGAGGAACAGTTATTGCAAACACCCGTTCTTTTTCCGTTGGAACAACTTCGCATCCCAAGGCTGTCAGAATATTTTTCACCTCTTCCGGTTCCAGATATTTAGAACCGCCCGTTTGTCCTCTTTTCAACTGTCCCAAAACCAGATTTACTCGGTCTAAACGCAATTCGAGCGATCGGCTAAAACTCAAATCATCGCCCGAACTCGCGGTTTTCTGCACCGTCGCAGTGCCGCCAGCCAACTCCAAAATTAGGGCGACAGCGCGGTTGCAGGCCGTCGTCAAGGCCGCCTGATTCACCCCCCGTTCGTAGCGGATCGAGGCTTCGCTGCGCAGGCCTTGAGCGCGCGCAGAACGGCGAATCGTTGCCTGGTCAAAAATCGCTGCTTCCAAAACTAAATTTTGCGTTCCTTCGTGAACTTCCGTGTCTTCGCCGCCCATTACCCCAGCCAAAGCTACAGGTTTGTCGCTAGCAGTAATTAACAGATTTTGAGCTTGCAAATTGCGGTTTTGTCCGTCCAAAGTTTTGAAGGATTCCCCTGATGAAGCAAAGCGGACGCCGATGCTGATATCTTGAGTACCAGTGAAAGATTGCAGGCGATCGCGATCGAAAGCGTGCAGCGGTTGTCCCCATTCCAATAAAATGTAATTAGTTACGTCAACTACATTATTAATCGGCCGCACTCCCGCCGCCTGCAACCGCTGCTGCAACCAAGCTGGAGAAGCAGCAATTTTCACACCTTCAATTGCCGTGCCGATGTAAATCGGGCATCCTTGCGGTTCCGATATTTCTACTGCCAAACCAGGACTTTCTTTGCCCTCAATCACAACACCATTTGCTTGGGGAATTCTCAAACTCGCCCCAGTCAGCGCCGCCACTTCCCGCGCTACACCCACCATGCTCAAAGCGTCAGCACGGTTTGCAGTTGCTGTCAAGTCTAAAATCACATCGTCTAAACCCAAAAGTGGGCGAATATCGCTGCCCAATTCGGGATTTTCTAACTCGAAAATGTGAATCCCGGCTGACTCTTTAGATAGTCCCAATTCCGCCAGGGAGCAAATCATTCCTTCGGAAGGAACGCCTCGCAATTTAGCGGGTTTAATCTTTAAATCAATAGTCGATAAATAAGTTCCGACAACAGCGACAGGCACGTAAATGTCTGCCCTAGCGTTGGGTGCGCCGCAAACAATATTCAAAGCTTCTGAAGAGCCGACATCCACTTGACAAACTCTCAATTTGTCTGCATTCGGATGCTGTTCGCAGGCGATGATTTTGCCCAAAACTACGCCGCTTGCCCAAGGGCGGCGGTCTTCGATTTCTTCAACTTCAAAGCCTGCCATTGTCAGGGTTTCGGCTAATTCTTCCGGCGATATTGCCACATCCACCAATTCCCGGATCCACTTTAGAGATATACGCATAATTTAGTCAGTAGTTAGTTGTCAGTGCTCGGTAGTAATTAGTCAAAAGTCGTAGCCTGTCGGCACCGACTTTTGAGTCCCAGAATTTATTCGGGAAAGCTTTTCATAGCATACTAATTTAATTTTGTCAATACTGTTAAGGTACACATCAGCAAAAACGACGGATCTGCCCAAAGGTAGATGTTTATTGGGGGATGAGTAGCATTCTCATTCAGAGAATGAGGTATGCTAGAGACATCTAAAAACGCCAAAAGCACTTAAGTTTAGAAAGACTTTACACAAAAAAGCACAACTTTAGCAAGTCTTTAAACTATCTTCAAGGATAATCAACCGAAAACACTCAAACCAGCGAGATAATCAAAATAGGGAAAAGATATCGGCTTAAAAGACTTAGGTGCAATTCCAATTCGCAATCGAAGGCACGGTTTGCCGAAAACTGATAGATTAGTATGTCTACCAGAAGCAGGAACAAGCTATTTGTGCAGTCGAGCGACGCTGACAAGATCAGAACAATATAGGCAAACTCAATCAATATGAGCTACTGCGTAAATCCGGGCTGTCCCCATCCTCAAAACCCTGCTGACTCTATTCTTCAGTGTCAGACTTGCGGTGCGCGGTTATTGCTGCGCGCTCGCTACCAAGTCATTGAACCCTTAGGACAAGGAGGTTTTGGAGCTACATTTCTGGCAAAAGACATCTCTTTGCCCGGTCAACCGAGTTGCGTGGTCAAGCAACTGCGACCCAGTAGTTCGTCGCCGCGAGTTTTAGAGATGGCGCGGGAATTATTCAAGCGAGAGGCGAAAACCCTCGGCCAACTGGGCGACCACCCGCAAGTACCGAGGCTGCTAGACTATTTTGAAACCGAACAGCAATTTTACTTAGTTCAAGAGTATGTTAAAGGCTCGACTTTGAAACAAGAAGTCAAGCACTCAGGCCGTTTCAACGAATCGGATGTTAAAAATTTTCTATTAGAAATTCTGCCAGTAGTGCAATATATCCACAGCCAAGGAGTAATTCACAGAGACATCAAACCCGCAAATATTATTCGCCGAGTTCAAGACAGCCACTTAGTTCTGATTGATTTCGGAGCGGTAAAAGATCAAGTCAGCCAAACAATATTATTAGACCCCGCCGACCAAAGCGCCAACACGAAATTTTCAGTCGGCACATTTAGTTTTGCCCCCCCGGAACAAATGGCGCTGCGGCCGATATTTGCCAGCGACATCTACGCCTTGGGCATGACTTGCTTGTACTTGCTCACAGGAAAGTCGCCCAAGGATTTAGATTTTGATGCAGTAACCGGCGAAATTGTTTGGCAGCCCCACGTTCAGGTGAGTCCAGATTTTGCGCGGATTCTCCATAAAATGCTCAAGCCGATGGTTGGGCACCGCTTTCAATCGGCGGGAGATGTGATCAGAGCTCTCTCTGGTGAATTTGAAGACCCAAGTCTTATGGATGGCTTGGCAACTCAATTCAATGGTTCTAGCCGCACAGTTGAAGAACCGACGATATTTAATGGTGAGGCTACTTCGTGGCCTTCGCCCCAGACCAACATCAATCAAGATTTGCGATCGATGCAAAGCCGCATCGGTAAAACTTCATTCACCCAATCCCGGAACACGGGTATCCAGCCCAGAGTTTCCCGGACTCTGGCTGAGTCCGGGAGAACTTTCGGAACGGTTGCACCTTCCAGCGGCAATTTAGCAGGGTCAAAGGTAACGAAAGCTTTTGTTAAGTGGGACACAAACAGCTTGCGAGCGGCATATTTTAAAGGCAAGCGCGATTTTGCTGATTGCGAACTGTCGGGTTTGCAACTGCAAAAAGCGCAGTTAGCGGGGGCGAATTTTTATCAGGCTAGGTTGGTGAAGGCAAATTTGCAAGCAGCGGATTTGTCGGGGGCGAATTTGGGTCACGCGAGGTTAATTCAGGCGAATTTGCGAGATGCTAACTTGACTGAGGCTTATTGCAGCACTGCCAATTTTGAAGGGGCGGATTTCCGAGGCGCTGACTTGACGGGGGCTTATTTGACTAAGGCGAATTTGCGGGGAGCAAATTTGTGCGGGGCGAATCTTACTAACGCTACAGTTTCTGAGGAACAACTGGCAATGGCAAAGACGAATTGGCTTACTGTTAAGCCGGATGGCAAGCGGAGTTTTGGATTTTAATAAGTCATGAGTCATCAGTCATCAGTCATTAGTCATTAGTCAGTAGGCAGTTGTCATAAGTTAACAGTCAACAGTCAGCAGTCAACAGTCAACAGTCAACAGTCAACTCCCCACTCCCCCAGTCAGGTGAGTCGTCAGGAGGAAGCCCGATCGCCCCAAAGCCGCCTAAATTAAAAACTAGGAATGGAGGATTCGATCGCACCTAAACATGAAACTGCTCAACCGCCGCACTCGAACGCTTCTGTACACCGGCATCCTGGCGCTGGCCTACTTTGTTACCGGAAAACTCGCAGCGTCGATGCTGGGACTGGTGAAAGCCGAACCCTCCCCCGTGTGGCCGCCCGCCGGTATTGCTCTAGCGGCACTGCTACTGCAAGGGCGACGGATGTGGCCGGGAATTGTCCTCGGTTCAGTGCTGTTAAACTCTACCGGCGGTATACCGTCGGCTGTCATTGCCGCATCGGCCTTTAGCGTCACCCTGCAAGCCCTGGCTGGAGAGGCTTTGCTGACTTGGAGCCGATTTTCTACTAAACTCGATCGATTGCGAGATGTTCTGGCTTTAGTAGCGGGCGCGGTCATCGGGTCTACTTTCCTAGGCTCTATCCTCGGCAACTTGGGAACGTGCATTTTTGGTTGGGCTCAGTGGAGCAATTTCTCTCGCAACTGGTGGACTACGTGGCTCGGAGACGGCATGGGAATTTTGATTGTGACGCCCGTGCTACTGACTTTGAACCACGCCGTTAACAGTTTTAAATTGCCACTAAAACACCGGATATTTTCAATTTTTATCGCACTTTTTAACAAGCAAAATAATCAATTACCAATTACAAATTATCAATTATTAGTTACTAATTCTAGAAACAGAATTTCTGAACCTGAAAACCGCTACAATCTTCTCTTTTTAATTATTCACTATTCAGAAATAGCGCTCTGGCTGACTCTCTTGCTGAGCGTGAGCTGGCTGTTTTTTTGCTCAAAAACACAAGCGGCGATCGCTCTGTATCCGCTGGAGTATCTGCCTTTTCCTCTGATAGTTTGGGCTGCCCTGCGGTTTCAACCGGCGGGAGCGATTTTTGCTTATTCGATCGTCTCTTACATCGCGATTTGGGGAGCGGTGCAGGGAGGTGGCCCGTTTTTGGCTAAAAGCGATAATCTCAAACAGGCGGTTTTATTTTTACAAGCTTTTACCGGTACGATCGCCCTTGTGGCTCTGATGTTGGCCGCCGCCGTAGCAGAACGCCAGCAAGCGCTGGTGGAGGTGCGCCGCACGGCCGCCATGCTGCGCGATCGCGAAGCTAGTTTAGCCAACGCTCAGCGCATCGCTCAGTTGGGAAATTGGGATTTAAATTGCGCCGCCCTCACAGCAACTGACAACTGCCAAGAATCCGCAGAACATCATATATCCAATATCGAATTGCGGTGGTCAAACGAACTTTACCGCCTCTTGGGTTTTGCTCCTGGAACTGTCAAACCGACACCAGAAGTTTTTTTGCAGGCCGTACATCCAGAAGACCGAGAATTGGTGGCGCGATCGCAGCGCCAAGCTATGTTGGAGCGCCAAGCCTATTGCATTAACTACCGAATTGTGCTGGCAGATGGCTCAGAACGCACTGTCTGCGAACAGTCGGCAATTGAGTCAGGGGCGATCGCGGCCACAGTCCAAGACGTTACCGAACGCCACCGCGCGGAAACCGCTTTGCGGGCGTCCTCCGATCGCGATCGCTTGCTCTCAGAAATCGCCCTGCGAATTCGCAACTCCCTCGACCTAGAAGAAATTCTCAACACTACTGTTGCCGAAGTCCGGCAATTTTTCAAGGCAGACCGCGCTTTCATCGGTATTGTGGACGCGGACGGGGTACATCTTCCTAGCCCGATGTACGGTAAGGTTGTGGCCGAGTCTGTGGATGCTCAATGCCGTTCTCTTTTGGGGTGGGTACTCGCTGACGAGAATCACCTCGAAAGCCAGAAAACTTTTTATGCTAACAACCGCGTCCGATCTATCTCCGATACTGCTAGCGTTCAACTGAGCGTTCCAATTGCCCAATTCTACAGCGACTATCAAATTCGCGCGACTTTAAATGTGCCGATCGTCCTGGGGGATGAATTGTTCGGGATCTTGGCCGTCAACCAGTGCTCGGGGCCCCGCCAGTGGCAGGAATTTGAAATTGATTTGTTGGAAAAACTCGCTACCCAAGTGGCGATCGCTCTCCAGCAAGCCCAACTTTTGCAGCAGGTAAAAGCTCTCAATGCCAACTTGGAATCTCAAGTCGAGGAACGCACCCGCCAACTACAGCAAAAAATGCACGAGTTGCAAGAAAGCAACCGCCTGAAAGACCTATTTTTGCACGCAGTTTCTCACAATCTCCGCACTCCTGTTATGGGAATGTTAATACTGCTGAAAAATTTGCTCAACAAATCGCCCTCTGATTCTCTACAAGATGTTCCGGTTTCTCGATCGATTTTGCAGCGCATCGTTCAGGCCAGCGAACACCAGTTGACTATGGTTAATGCCCTGCTCGACGCTCACGCTAGCGAGGTGAAAGGTATTGTTATCAATACTGTACCGCTGCATTTGCCCTCTTTAGCTTCAGCCATTGTTGCGGATTTAGAACCGATGCTGGCCAAAAATCAAGCAACTTTGACTCAGGATATTCCGGCGGATTTGCCACAAGTCAATGCCGATCGCCAACACTTGCAGCGGGTGCTAGAAAATCTGTTGACTAATGCTATTAAACACAATCCTCCGGGAGTCAATATAACTTTTAAAGCCGAGGTAATTGAAGTTGAAACAGTGCTAAGTTATGAAGAAAATTTACAGCCTTTAACATCGCCCAATAATCCGCTTGCCCGCTGTATCGCTAACCGGATATCTGCTGCGGGCGATCGTCCTGGGATGTGCGAAACAAGCCAGAAAAATCAGGAAACCCTGGCCAAATTTCACATCGACGGCAGTTGCAAGATGCCCCGCTATCAGGGTCAAATTGGCAATATCGGCAGCAAATTGCCAGGAGTCACCGTAAAAATGGTTCGCTGTACTGTAACAGATAATGGAGTGGGAATCAGCGCCAAACAGCGGGAATCTCTGTTTGAACTTTACGTTCAAGACCCTAATAGCCGACAATTAACAGGGCTGGGTTTGGGATTGTACCTCTCCAAGCAAATTATCAAAGCTCACGGCGGCTCGATCGGCGTCGAAAGCACTCCCGGCGGTGGTTCAACTTTCTGGTTTTGGCTACCTGCTGTCAACTCGGACGATCGATCTTTGTCAATCTAAAATCTAAAATCTAAAATCTAAAATCTAAAATCTAAAATGGTATGAACTATGTGGGCAATGCAAAATCAGTTCAGGCATTAACGGTTTACGAGGTGTGGCGCGATCGCTTCCTCCGAGAGCGGCTGCGCCCTGCAGTCGGAATTGCAATCTTTTTTGCCTTCACAATAACGGTCTATTTTCTAGGCGAAAGATTCTTCGCTCGCCAGGAGTTTAAAAGTGTTTATTTGTACACGAGCGCTGCTGTAGAATTGGGTTTATTGACCTGTTTTGTGTTGCAAAAAACCTCCTTCGGACAGCGCTATCCCGGTTTGCTATTTTTGGCTTTTTCGTGGTCGCTGACGGTGGTTGTACAGCTTGGGCTAGCTGTCGCACAAGCCGGGGAATTACCAATTTTTACCTGGATTTTAGCGTTTCTGATCCAAGCTACGCTGATCCCCGTCCGCTGGCGCCTCCACCTGATTTCTCAACTCGGCGTTTTGTGTTGCCACGTCGGGATAAATTTGGTTTTAAATCTAAGTTTTGCTAAGTATACTCCTTTTAAGTTGACCGGGTTGTACTTATATTTGTTTTGGATTTGTTTGATTTGCGATTTGTCGGTTTATTGGTACGAATGTCTGCAACGGAAAGAGTTTAGTACCAGGCGCGAGTTGGAATCTGCTTACCAGCAGTTGGAGGCGGCGGAGGCGAAGTACCGCAGCATTTTTGAGAATGCGGGCGAGGGGATTTTTCAAAGCACTCCCGATGGCCGTTATATTACTGCAAATCCAGCTTTGGCGCGGATTTACGGCTGCGATTCCCCGGAAGAAGTGACGGCAAAGTTTACTGATATCGAGCGACAGTTGTATGTCGATCCGGCTCGCAGAAATGAGTTTTTGCGAGCGATCGAGGAAACTGGCACAGTATCGGATTTTGAATCTAAAATTTACCGCTCAGACGGCAGTATTGTCTGGATTTCTGAGAAGGCGCGGGCGGTACGGGACAGCAGCGGCGCCGTGCTTTATTATGAGGGTTTAATTGAGGATATCACGCAGCGCAAACAGGCACAAGAATCGCTGCGGCTGTTTATCCACGCTCTTTCTCACGACTTGCGAAACCCGGTGGCGGGAATGTTAATGGTGCTGAAAAATTGGCAGACGAAAACAGGGGATTCGATCGCAATTCCCCGTTCTATTTTGGAGCGGATGATTCAAGGTAGCGAGCAGCAATTGCGGTTGATAAATTCGCTGTTGGAAGTTCACGCCGGGGAATTGCGCGGTTTGGTTCTGCACTGCGAGCGGGTAGATTTGAGGGCGGTAGTTGAAGCGGCGGCGACCGATTTGGAGCCTTTAATGAATGAGGGTAAAGCTACTTTTAAAAATTTGGTTCCGGATGATTTGCCAGCGGTGAATGCTGACACTACTCAGTTGTGGCGCGTGTTTTCTAATTTAATTACTAATGCTTTGAAACACAATCTCCCCGGACTGAATTTAACGGTTTCTGCTCAAGTAATCCAGGCGGAGAAATTAATTATAAATTACAGGGAAGCGAAACAGGATATCGATAAATTACCAATTATCAATACTTCGGCTACGCACTTAGGCTACGCTCAGCACCAGCTTACTACAAGTTCCCAATTACCAATTACCAATCGCCAATCCCCAATCTCCCATTCCCCAAGTAGTATGATTCGCTGTACAGTTGAAGATGACGGGGTGGGAATATTGCCGGAACAGTGCGAACGTCTTTTTGACCTTTACGTTAGGGGCGATCGATCCCGACACTCGGTTGGTTTGGGTTTGGGTCTCTATCTTTGTCGGCAAATTATTGGCGCTCACGGCGGGGAAATTGGGGTAATTAGCAGTGCCGGTGCTGGGGCAAGTTTTTGGTTTACTTTGCCATTGGCTGACAATTCCCGGTGATTTTTTGTCTGTTTAACTACATTTGATACTTTGGTTTTACGATCGCAGTTGGCGCAAGAGTGGCTCCCGCCAAATTAGCAAATTGAACTATTGATATTAATTTAAAACCGTGCTATAGTTACCGAAATGTTTTTAATAAAAAAACCATCTTCACATTTTCTTTAGAAATAGCATTTAATCTAGAAAATCTATAAAACTAGATCGAAGACCTGCAATTTATGGTCCACAAAAGCTCAGAAAATACAGCTAAAGACGATGCAGCTAAGTACGACTCAGCTAAATATAACGAGCGGTCGTTCTCAACTTTAATTCGGGCGCTCCGTCTTTCCCAAGGTTACTTTTCTTTTGTTTTAGTCAACTGCAACTCGCTGGCTTTGCGGCAGCAAATAGTCGATCGGCTGCAAGCAAATTGTGCCGTGAAACCGCGGCAACTGTTTTTGCCCAAATCGGCGACAACTCTCTACACGACAATCGCAGCAGAACTAGATGGCGAACAGCCTCCAGCTTTAATGCTCCTCGGTTTGGAATCAGTGGAGACGATCGATCGATTGCTCGTTTCTACCAACCTACTATGCAGCGAATTCAGCAAAAAATTTTCCTTTCCCCTCGTCTTTTGGGTGACGGATGAACTTCTAAGAAAAATCATTCGCACCGCCCCGGATTTATACAATCGGATGACGACAATTAGATTTATCAGTCATTAGCAATCAGTCGATCGATTTTAGATTTTAGATTTTAGATTTTTAACACTCAACAGTCAACAGTCATCAGTCAAGTGTTAAATTCCGCTTCCCAAATCAGGACTAATTCCCGTGCCGCCGCAGTTTCCTCAGCAGGAAAACCGGCCAAAAAGTCTTTATCCGCCGCCACGTCGTAAGGCCCTTCCTTGAACTCCAAAATCACAGTATCCGGTGCCAAAGCTACTAACGTGTGGATAGTGCCCTCTGGAACTTCGACAGCGCGGGTGGGCCCGGCTGCGCTGACTCGCAAGGAGCGCAGGATTTGACCGTTTTCGTTCAAAATAATCATACCGACTTCTCCTTGAATCACTACGAAAAACTCAAAACCGTTAACGGCAGGCGGGCGCAGGTGTCGGTGAGGGCGGACGTAAGTGCCACGTTGCAGCACGTTGACAAACCGCTGCACCTTTTCTGACAAATCGTGGAAATTGTAGTTTTGTCGCTGGCGGGGACTGCGGCGGGAGGAAGCGGCAACTTCGTCTAGCAATTCTTGCGTCAGCAATTTGATCGGAGGGGACTGCACAACAGATATCCTGTATTTAATAGTTTTTAAACAAATGGGCTAGTCTGGGATCATCGTTATCAGCATCTCTTGACACATGGAAATCGCAAATCAGGTGCGTATCACTAAGGCAATGCGTTTGTCAAGTATCTTTAAAACAAGTATTAGCCCGATCGCCCTTTCGACTATTCTAGTCTGCGGCAGTAACGTTTCTGCATCTGAACCGAGGGTGGCGGCACTTTTGGTTCAGCAGCAATTACAACAACAGCAACAGAAAGACGAAATTCGCGATCGAGTTCAAGAAGAAGTTGACATTGCTTTTGGGCGCACGGCGGTACTGCTGAACGGGCTGATAATTGCCCTAACTTTGTTTCCGACAGCAGCCGGAGTCGGGGTTTGGTTTCTGTTTAGCAAATTGTCCAAGCAGACAACAATTGCTCGCCAAGAAATAGAAAGTCTCCATTACGATACAATCTCTCAATTAAAACTATTAATTTCGGATGCAGAAACTATCTTAGGCGAAATCCAACACCAAAGTCACTCGGATGCAGAAACAGACTTGTTATTTCCCGATGCTCAAATTCAAGAATTTGCTCCGGTTAACTACGGCAATTACCAACAGTTATTGACAGCCGCCGACTATGCCAAACAGGGAGATGCTTGTTTCTTTGAAAACCGTTATGAAGATGCGATCGCTGCTTACAATCTTGCCCTGCAAATTCAGCCGGATTTAGCCGATACTTGGAACAACCGGGGAGTAGTGCTAACGAGAATGCAGCGGTATCCAGAGGCGATCGCCTCTTACGAACAAGCTACTACAATTCGCCCCAATTATCCCGACGCTTGGAACAATCGAGGCGTGGTATTGTTGGAGTTGCAGAAGTATCAGGAGGCGATCGGCTGTTACGAACAAGCAATTCAAGCCAAACCCGATTATGCCGACGCTTGGAACAACCGAGGCGTTGCTTTTTCCAAAATGCAGGAGTACGAACAAGCAGTAATTTCTTACAATCAAGCCCTACAAATTAAAAATGATTATACTGACGCTTGGAACAATCGAGGCGTTGCACTCTCAAAATTGCAAAAATACGAAGCTGCGATCGCTTCCTACGACAATGCGGCTAAAATCCGGCCGGATTTTTACAGAATTTGGTACAACAAAGCCCGATGTTATGCGCTACAAGGTAAAATTGAATTAGCAATTGAAAATTTAAAGCGCGCCCTCAATCTCAATCCGAATGTGTGCAAAGAGTTGGCAAAAAGTGAAGCTGATTTGGAGAAGATTCGCGAATACGATGCGTTCAAGCAGTTGATAAATTAATCATTCTGAAACAACCGCAAACGATAGGATAACTAATAGGTGGTAAGATTAAATGAACCGCGAAGACGCTAAGGACGCGAAGGAAGAGAAAGAAGAGATGCAGTTTTTCCTTCGCGCTCTTTGCGTCTTCGCGGTTCGTTTTACAAATACTTCTTCAATAGCAAACCCATTTTCTCCTTAGTTGCGGCCGGCACTTGATCCAGCCGAGTCAGAATTGCATATTTCAAAGCTGAATGCGACTCGGAAACGGGGGGATTTTCTGTTAGTCTACGGACTGTTTCTTGAATTGCTTTCTGGGCATTTGCTGCATTGCGGTGCAAGTTGGCAACTACCATTTCTACAGTTACGCTGTCGTGATCCTCATGCCAGCAGTCGTAGTCTGTGACTAATGCTAAAGTTGCGTAGGCAATTTCTGCTTCTCTGGCTAATTTTGCTTCGGGCAAATTTGTCATCCCGATGACTGTCGCCCCCCAACTGCGGTAAAGGTGGGATTCTGCTTTTGTGGAAAATGCGGGGCCTTCCATGCAGACGTAAGTGCCTCCCCGGTGCAGGGTAACGTCGGGGAGGTTCAAGGATTCGATCGCACTTGCCAATACTTTAGCCAATTCGCCGCAAACCGGATCGCCAAATGTGATGTGAGCAACAATTCCTTCTCCGAAAAAGGTAGAAACTCTATTTTTTGTACGATCGATAAACTGATCGGGCACTACCATATCCAAAGGTTTCGCCTCAGCTTTCAGAGAACCAACCGCCGACGCTGAGATTAAATACTCAACTCCCAAACTCTTCATTGCATAAATATTTGCGCGATACGGCACTTCTGAGGGCAAAAAAGTGTGGTTGCGGCCGTGTCTAGCCAGAAATGCTACTGGCGTACCGTCCAATGTTCCCACAATTGCGGCATCCGATGGCGCTCCAAAAGGTGTATCAATTTTTACCTCTTCAATATCTTTGAGGGCCTCCATTTTATACAAACCGCTGCCGCCGATAATTCCGATTTTTGCTTGTGCCATTTTTACTTTCTGCTTGAGTTTTACAAGAGTGATTCTATCGGGCCATCGTTAAGTTGGGGTAAAGATTGTTGAAGATTTGGTGACAACAGTCACCCTACCTACACTATTTTGTCACAAAATATATGTGATTTTAATCACAATCTAACTTCACGAAATCTTTAAAAATAAAGGTACACAGTTCTGTTACTTACTTTTAGCGTGTTAAAACCATGACAGTCAGTTCTGCTAACCTCCCCAAAATCTCGATCGAGGCGATCGTCCAGCGCATCTTTGCTTTCCGCCAAATTACCCCCCTTGACAGACGGCTGCTGAAGTCAGCAATGCTAGCGGAGAAAGGTCTTAACGAAAAAGACCACTCTCACATTAACCGAGTGTGTCAGGGCATCCGAAACGGATTGATTTTAGTTGTAGAATAACTTGGCAGCACTATCTTTTGCTAACTCAAGAAGCTGTTTTAAAATTTATGCTTGAGTCTGTATCGGCGGGAACTGAGTTCGGGCGGTGTTTTACTATTTTTCGGCGCGCGATCGATCGACATCACAAATAATATTATTTACATCTTATCGCTCAAAATTCAACAGCCAAAAGCCTGTATAAGTCATCCCACTATCATCCGGCTGCACTAATAAAAAATGCAATCCTTGACTTAATTGCTTGCGCTGTTGGTAAATTTGGGCCGCCGCTTTCACATCAGTATCTTCAAAAGTAGCCACAATCCACCTATCTACTAACCCAGCTTCCAATATCAATCCGTCGGGTTCTCCAGCGATATAATTCAAAGCAAAAGGTTTGGCATCTTGAAGCCATCTAGCCAACCGCATAGACTGGCGTCCGCCGTCAATCACAACTCCGGGTACGGGTACTGTTGATGCCAAGCCCAAATTCAGCGGTAACAGCAATTCTGGCATTTCCAAAATTGGCAGGGGACGCCCTTGGAAAGCATCTTCAATGTCGCCGGCGGGTAGGGAAGCAAAACGCCAGCTATCGCCCCAGAGGCTTTCGGGTAAGGGTACGGGCGGCGGCGAGTCTAGGGCGATCGGACTGTAAGCTTCCCCTGTATAATTAGGCATACTCAAATATTCTTTGGCGCGTTGTTGCAGCAGCAATTTCAGAGCCGCAGTGCGCCGAGTCGCTTCCACCTTGACGCCCAAAACTTTGCCCGCAGCTTCGATTAAGCTCAGAGACTGAGGTCTAAATACTTGAATCAAGTCCGGCAAATTCTGAGTTTGAACTTGCTGCTGCAACTGCGAGGCTAGCCAAGTGGAATTAGCGGCCCCCTGGCTGCAAACAGCGTTAAATTGAAAACTGCGTTCCGAGTCGCAAATTAAGAGTTCCCAGAGTGGTTTACCCGCCTCATCTTGGAGAGGGCGGCGGTAAAAATCGGCTTGCCAAATACGCATCAATAATAAAAAATTAAAATCTACAACTAGATCATTTTACTATAGCCAGGGGACACTGCGATACAATACCTATCTCGCGATCGAAAACTTCGAGCGATATATTCTCAGTTCGTAGTTTAGTTTAATTTCAATATCTAATACCTGTCAACAAAAGCAAAACTATAGCAGCGACCCCAAACATGATAGGTATCAGTCATTCCCAATTCCCAATTCCCAATTCTAAAATCTAAAATCTAAAATCTAAAATCTAAAATTGGCTCGATTAGCCCTTCCCCATTCCTCTTCTCAAATTCATTTAAGATTGCGAACCAAATACATATCCAAGTATCCCTTATTTTTAGCATAAATTTTTCCTCGGTATTCGCATTCAAAAAAATCTCTAACTAATTCAAACGTGTCGTGAGAGATATTGATATTTCCAGCTACGCCGGAAGATTCCATCCGAGATGCAGTATTAACTGTATCTCCCCAGACATCATAGGCAAACTTTTTATTGCCAATTACCCCAGCAAGTATTGGACCTGAATGAATGCCAATGCGGATATCCCAATAAGTAATATTTTGTTGAGCTTTCTGCATTTTTCGCAAATCCATGAACTGTCGAATTTCTAGGGCAGCAAGTACAGCGTCAAAGGCGTGTGTTGGGCGAGGCGTAGGAATTCCCGCCGCACACATATAGCTGTCGCCAATAGTCTTCAGTTTTTCCATAGAGTATTTATCCATCACGCGATCGAAATAAGAAAAACAGTAGTCTAGTTCGTCAACTAACTCTCGCGGCGTCATGTTTTCAGATAAGTGAGTAAAGTCTTGAAAGTCAGTAAATAAAACAGATACGCAATCATAATAAAGTGGTTCCACTTTGCCGTTATTTTTGAGTTCCTCGGCAATTTCAACCGGGAGCACGTTCAACAGTAGCTGGTCAGATTTGTGCTTTTGGGTATCGAGATCGGAATAAAGGCTATTTATCTCTTTAAAGCGCTCAGCATTGCGGATGGCTGAGGATAGTTGCAAAGCCAAAAGATAGCCAATCCGCAAGTCTTCTTGTGTGTAAGCTCGCGGCTTGGTTGTGGCAAAATTAATTGTCCCTAAAACCTTACCTTCGCTTTCCAAGGGAATGATAATTTGCGAAGCGTAGGGGGATAAAATAGCAGTAGCATTTGCTTCTTGAATTAATTGAGGTTGACGTGTTTTGAAAGCCTTGTTAATAGGGCCGCCCTCTGGGAGGGCTGCAATATCTACAGGGATATGCGGACCAAATAAGGTTGTGCAAGCGTGAGTGCTGTGCAGGCAAACGCTACAGTGTTCAAAGTCGAGCAGCCATTTGGCTTGCTTGCCTACTACCCGCAAAATCTCGTTGAGATCTAGGGTGCGGTTAATGGCTGTGGCAACTTCGTTAACGGCGGAAATGCGGATGGAAAGCGCTTGAGCTTCTGCTAACAAACGGCGGGCTGTCAACAGAAGTTCTTCTCGATCTAGATCTTCTAGCCGCTCGCCCATAATATGGGTAGAAAATGTAGATTACAAAGCATCAATTTCGAGGGCAATGGAATCGGTATAGCGATTGACAAAGCTAAACAAGTCTGCTGTCGCAATAATTTCAAAAATTTCAGAATCATCTAGCCCTAAATCCCGCAGGTTTTGGTAATCAGATTCTGTCATTTCCAGGGGTTTTGTAGCAGCCAGCAAGCCAAAGGTAATTACGGCTTTATCGCGTTTTGGCAAAGGGCAGTTGGCAAAGTCAGAAACTAAGGTTCGCAGGATTTCTTCGCTCATCCCCAACGCTGACAATCCGTGCAGGTGAACTTGGAGAGCGTACTCGCTATTATTTGATTGGGAAATAGCGACGCCGACCATTTCTTTAAGCGTGCGGGGTAAGTCTCCTTGCAGGATTGTTCCCCGGAATTTTTTCCAATTTGCTTCTAATAAGTCAGGGTTGATTGCCATTGATTTGAACAGGTTGGGGACGATGCCAAACCCCAATTCAGTCAAGATTTCGTCGTACACTGCTTTGGCTTTAGGAGCGGTAAGTTGCTCGTATTCTGTAAGTGGAAAGTGTGTCATTGTTTTGTTAAATTTTACGGCAGTTAATTTTGATTGGGATTTATAGATTGTTGATGTAACGCCACTCAAAGGGTGACGTTACGAGCTATCTTGGCTAGAGTCGGATTGATGATGAAATGCACCGCTGTCAGCAAACCGCGAATCCTGATAATGAGCTAGCAACAAATCTGATGCTTGAGGCTGGATTAAATCTCTAATTATAGCAGTAACCGGAGCCAATAAAATTCTGTTGCGATCGTGCCCTGCTGCTAATCTTAGATTCCCCAATAGCTGCTGTCAAGTTTTGGCAATTCATGTGGTGCGACGCGAAATCCCACCAAAACTCTTGAATTTGATAATACTGCCTGTTCGCGAATTTTCAGGCAAAAAACACTGTTCGATCGATCGATCGATCGAAATCCAGAAATGCCGACAATCTTATACTCCGACGCGCGCACAGGGAAAAAACGAAATGCTGTGCGATCTAGTTTATTGAATTAGTCAGATGCTCGATCGACAACCCATGCCCCAGACAAGCTAGGCTAACGCCTGCGACTGGAGTTATCATGGGTAAACTGTAAACTTATATCATTGTCGCTGCATTTGCTATGAACCCTGCCCTGACTCAATTTGGCGCTCAGATGTCCCACCTCACGGGAGTTCGGGCAATTATGAAAGATATTATTGAAACTCTCAGAGCCGGCAGCGGGCAGGAGTTTATCAATTTGAGCGCCGGAAATCCGGTGATTTTGCCGGAAGTCGAGCAGTTGTGGCGCGACTGCACTGCGGAACTTTTGGCGAGCCCGGAATACGGCGAGGTGGTTTGTCGCTACGGTTCCAGTCAAGGCTATCAGCCGTTTATCAATGCGGTATTGGCGGATTTCAACCAGCGTTACGGACTGAATTTGACGGATCGCAATATCCTAATTACTCCCGGTAGTCAATCGATCTACTTCTACGCAGCCAACGCTTTCGGCGGCTACACCGCACCCCCCCCATCCCCCCCTTACCAAGGGGGGGCAACGGCCAATCAATCCCCCCCTTACCAAGGGGGGGCTAGGGGGGGTAGCCTTAAAAATATTGTTTTACCGCTGAGCCCAGACTACACAGGTTACGGCGGCGTTAGCTTGATTCCCGAAGCGGTAGTCGCCTGCAAACCCACCCTCGATATTGATGCGGGTGCTCACAGGTTCAAATACCGCCCGGATTTCAGCCAACTGTCGATCGACCAAAGCACCGGTTGCGTCATTTTTTCCCGTCCCTGCAACCCCACCGGCAACGTTCTCACCGACGACGAAGTTAAGAAAATTGCCGATTTAGCGGCCGCTTTCGACGTGCCGGTGTTCGTGGATTCCGCCTACGGCCCTCCCTTCCCGTCTTTGAATTTTACCGAAATGACGCCGATTTTTGGCGGCAATATCGTGCACTGTATGAGTTTGTCGAAAGCCGGATTACCGGGTGAAAGAATCGGAATTGCGATCGGCGATGAAAAAATCATTCAAATATTAGAATGTTTTCAGACCAATATGTGCATTCATTCGCCGAGATACGGACAGGCGATCGCAACTCGGGCCATTGCTTCCGGCGCTCTTGCCGACATTTCCCTGAACGTAATTCGCCCGTACTATCAAAGCAAATTTGCGATCGTAGAAACCACTCTAGAACAAGCAATGCCGAAGGATTTGCCGTGGTTTTTGCACCGGGGCGAAGGAGCAATTTTCGCATGGTTGTGGCTGAAAGATTTGCCAATGACTGATTGGGAACTGTATCAAGAATTGAAGAAAGTCGGCGTTATTGTCGTGCCAGGAAGTTCTTTCTTCCCCGGTTTGCGGGAAGATTGGCAGCACAAACATGAGTGTTTACGCATCAGTTTGACGGCAACAAATGATGAGATTGAAACTGCAATGAAACGCTTGGCTCAAATGGTGGAAAAGCTTTATCAGTCTGTTGACGGTTGACTGTTGACGGTTGACTGTTGACGTTACCAACTACTCATGACCATAACTTCTTCTTTGGCATATCGACTACAATTGAAATAACAATTAGTAGCGCGGTGGGTTATGGCAGTGCAATTACTCAAAAGGTTGTTGAGCGTAGAAGAATATCATTTAATGGGCAAAGCTGGTATTCTTTCCGAGGGCGAGCGGGTAGAACTGATAGAAGGAGAAATTGTACAAATGGCAGCAATTGGAACTCGTCATGCTTCCTGTGTGAGACGATTCATCGGACTGTTCAGCGAAATTCCCAGTAACCGGGCTTTTCTGGATGTGCAAAACCCCATCCAGTTGAACGAGCGCACCGAACCTCAACCTGATGTAGTATTGCTAAAACCCCGCGCTGATTACTATTCAACAGCACATCCAGTACCGTCAGAAGTTTTGCTGTTGGTAGAAGTATCCGATAGCACGGTTGATTACGATCGAGATGTGAAAGTTCTGATTTACGCTCGATCGCTCATTCCAGAAGTCTGGCTAGTAGATATAGAGGCACAATGTTTAGAAGTTTACCGCCAGCCAACTCCTAATGGTTACAGTTTAATCCAAAAATTTTGGCGGGGTCAACAAGTTGCGTCGCTCGCCTTTCCTGATGTGGAAGTGAATATCGATTTCGTACTCGGATAGATTCGGATTATAGGTTATAGAAAACATTCCCAACTCCCCATTTTTCAATTACACCACCCGATAAACAAAACTCAGAGTTGCCCAAACATTCACATCCAAAGCCAAATCATCCGTCGATATCCCCACTTTCTGCACCCCCGGAATGCTAGCGGCGTGCAAATCTTCGAGCACCGCCCGCGCCACATTTAAAGGATTCAACAACACTCGAATTGGCAGGGCATCCCTCGTTTGCTGCATTTCGGCTTCTATTGCAGCCAGAGTTTGAGCGAAGGGACTCTCACTAAATATAATTAAAGTTTCCGCAAGTCCGATCGACCCAGATACCGCCCACCCGACCGCCCCAGCCGCCGGCACGGTCAAATTCTCCCCAGGAGCGATCGCCCGCGACATAACTCCCACAGCATCTTTGCCCTCAGGGCCGAGCACTGACAGCCGTCCCGCGCTATCGGAGCCAAACACCGCAAAGTAAACCGGGCGATCGCTGTCGTTATACAAAACGTACTGAAAGTGGCTGCCTTTTTCCACACTTAGTATACGGCTCCTGACCGATTTCTCGCTTTCCCCCCTCAGCGGTTCCAGCCGATAATCACCGCCGGCCCGCACCGGCTCCCGCTGCCCCACGGCGAGCGCTTGCGGTGCGAGAGTTGCCAGAACCGCCCGCACCTTCAGGCGTGAAGACCCCTCATTGACTGTCAGCCGCAGCAACTTCCCCGCCTGCAGCGCTTTCAACTGCGGAGTCAAGCGCTGCACCGCCACCTTGACGGCTTCTCCCCCGTCGCCCTGAGTATCGGGAATCAGGATTTGAGCCAAAGAAAACAAACCGTAACGGCTTTGTATCAAACCAGGCTCGTGAGCCGAGACTGTTTCGGCTAAACTCGTTTCCGGGACTCTGCCGAACCGACAGTCAGCCGGTTGCTCGCTACCTACGGCCGCAACTTGCGGCACAGTCGCGAAAGCACTGGTGGCGTCCACGCGCTCGATGCGTTCCAAACCCGAGTCCAAAGCTACTGTCAAACCGATGTTTCGCGGCAATACCCGAATTTCTTCCCTCACCAGTTCGCCGGCTGTTAATTGCCGATTTGTTCGATAGAACCCGTCTAAAACTTGGGCTTTAGCAGAGAGGCCCGTGCGTCCCCGCAGCAAAAGCCGGTCGCCCTCCGAGGAATCCAAAGCAAACACAGAACCCGCACAGCACTCCAAAACCCCCGGCGACAACCCGCCCAGCCACAAATGCACAGTTTTGCCCCCCTCTTCCACCGCCGTCACAGCGCCGTCAGCAGCAGGGGAATTGAACATTAAATTTGAAAAATTCACCGCCAGCGGCGCTGTTAAATCGTGATTCAGAATTTGCGGTTGCTGCGATAACTCCGTGATTTGCTCGACATTACCCGCGGCGCGGCTGAAACTGACGCTGAAGCTGCTAGCGGGAGTTGCCCACCACAAAGTTTGGGCGAGGGCGTAGGTAAACAAACCTGCGGTAAATCCGTTCCACTCTTGTTCGGCGGCGATTTGAGAATTGGCGGCCGCAGCCAGTACCGTGGCTGCAGGACGGAGATTTGGCCGGGATTTGACACCTTCGGCGAACGTTAATTCTGCGAGGCTTGGCTCGCCGATGGTGGGGCGGGGGCGGGAGCGAATGCGAAAGTTGCCGTTTTTGGAGAAACCCGGATAGGTGTAGCTGGTGTCGAGGATGGCGATCGCATTTTCTGTCGCGAGCGATCGCACCAACAGCAGCAGCGTTTCCTCTAAAATATCGTTCACCCCCCGGTTTGCTAACAGCGGCAAAACATCATCCGCCGGCACCAAACTGTTTTGCATTATTCCGGGAGACTCAGCCAAACTGACTCGACTACCGCAGCCGCTAAAGTGAAAAACTACCACGTCACCGGGTTTTGCTTGTTCGCTCAAGTGAGTCACAAAAGCCGTCTCGATATTTTCCCTCGTAGCTTGAGCGTCAGTCAAAGTCAAAATGTCAGACGGCACAAACCCAAACCGATATATCAGCAGTTCCCGCTGCAATTCTACATCCGTGACGCAGCCGCGCATGGGCGAGTCTGGATATTTGTCAACGCCCACCAACAAAGCCAATTTGCGGGCTGTCGGCTGGGCTAAGGCTTCGAGGTAGCGATCGCCCAACCGCAGCCACAGGGCCTCGCTGATTCCGATGGCGGCCAGCATCCGGCCAGCTTGCTGCAAAAATTCCCGCCGCTTCAGTCCCATTTTTAAATAGCTTTGAATTTTAAGTTCTGAATTTTAAGTTAAATTCCCCTCAATAATTTTAGGGGAATTAATTAGATTGTGAGTGTTTAGTATTAACAGAAGTTTTAAGTTTTAACTTTTGAGTTTTAAGTTTTTTCCTGGACGCACTCCGAACAAAGAAACCGGGTTTTTTAACCGAAATTGAGGGTTTTAATCACGTATTTTTGTTCCAAAACCCGATTTCGACGCGCTTGGGCGTCCAGGACAAAAGTTTTAACTTGTAAACTCAAAACTCAAAATTCCCAACTATTCAGAATGCCGCCCCGACAAGGTTCAAGATTTAAATCTCGTAACTGAAAATATTCATTGCCCTGGCCAATTCTGCGGCGACTTCCGGCCGGGAAAACTGGGGCGGCGGCAATTTTCCAGCGCGCAGCATTTCCCGCACTTTGGTTCCAGACAAATGCACCCGCTGTTCGGGAGTGCTGGGACTGGTTTTAGTTGTAGCCATTTGTTCCGTCAGCGTGCAGTAGAAAGCGTGCTCGAATTTCATCGGCACAATTCCCAATTCTCCCGGCTCAAAATCGTCAAAAATATGTTGGGCATCGTAAGTGCCGTAATAATCGCCAACTCCAGCGTGATCGCGCCCCACAATAAAGTGAGTGCAGCCGTAGTTTTTGCGGATTAAAGCATGAAAAATTGCTTCTCGCGGCCCGGCGTAGCGCATCGCCGCCGGATTAATTGCCAAAATTACGCGATCTTTTGGATAGTATTTTTCTAGCAGAATTTCGTAGCAGCGCATCCGCACGTCAGCGGGGATGTCGTCGTCTTTTGTCGTCCCCACTAGCGGGTGCAGGAACAAGCCGTCTACTGTTTCTAAGGCACATTTTTGGATGTATTCGTGGGCCCGGTGGATGGGGTTTCGGGTTTGGAAACCGACTATGGTTTTCCATCCTTTTTCTTTGAACAGCATTCTCGATTTCGCCGGGTCAATTTGGTATTGGGGAAACCGGGCGTCTAGTTCGCGTTCGAGCAGCCAAACGTCGCCTGCGAGGTTAACGGGCCCAGATTTGTCTACTACTTGGACGCCCGGATGTTTGAGGTCATCGGTGCGGTAGACGTTGAGGGCTTCTTCTTCTTTACTGTAGTGGTATTTTTCTGCCAGTTCCAAGATGCCGACAAATTCTCCCGCCGGCGAGTCGAGGCGCACTAAAGTGCCTTCTGTGAGGGTGTCGGCGATTGCTTCTGTTACCGAGAGGGTGATGGGAACCGACCAAGGGAGGCCGTTGGAGAGGCGCATTTGTTTGACGACCGATCGATAATCAGCTTCGTTCATGAACCCTTTGAGGGGGCTCAGAGCACCGATAGCGATCATTTGCAGGTCGGAGATCGATCGATCCGAAAGCTGGACTCGCGGTAAGACTTCTGCTTTGTCGAAAAATTCTTGTCTTTGGTCTAGTGTGGCAATGCGGTTGACCAGGATGCCGCCGTGAGGGGCAATGCGGTCTGGATGCTGGCTCATGTCGATTTGAGTTATTTGGTTTTAGCTACCAGAGTACATAGTATCAAGCGGTGGCTGCAATTCTACATTTTTTAATTGTTCTGGACTTGTGCAGAACGCTGCTTTTGTGGCGCTGTAATTCTTTAACTGTAAACTCCCGCACTCAAAACTCTAAACTTTCCCGTCAATCGATTTTAGATTTTAGATTTTAGATTAAAGAATTGAAGCATTGACCCCACGGATAAATTCGGGGGGCAAGTTTCATCGGATACAGGTTTTTTATTTCTCCACCGATGAATTCGGGGGCTTGTATCCTGGATGCTTTCGGTCAAGTCTGTACTTGAAATTCTTCGGGATCTATTCCCCAATTTACCCAGCTAATCGCTTCTTTAGCCGTTAGCGAAGCCCTCGAAGAGGATCGTACTTTTGGCGGCACTCGCAAAGCGTGAAGGTGTCCCGTACTCGGACAAGTCATCTTTAACAAATAAATTGGCTCTATGTCAATATTATTCTCAATTTTCAACAAAGTATATTCTTGCCAAGTATCCAATTCGGTTGCTTGCAATTCTTGACAAATTCTCGGATAGCCGATCGCCTGAATCAAAACTCGCCGCACTTCGGCATTCTGTTCTGTTAACAGCCATGAAGCTTGCCAAGACTGCGGCGGAACTTGACCGATTGTTTCCGGCAGTCGCACGCCGCGATAAGAGTATACGCTGAACTTGTCAGCAAATTCAACCGCTGGTTGGCCTTCTGCGTGGAGCAAATATTCGCTGTCAAAATGAAGTTGTCGCGGGCGATCGCACACAAAGCAGATTTTCTCAAACGGGTAAATCCAGCCGCAGTTTTCCACCAAGGATTTAAAGGCTGAATACAAAGGGCGATCGTACTCCAAATTTAACACGCCAATACAAAAATCCACCCAACTTCCGTGACAGGCTGACAGTTCGGAAACTATGCTGTTATTACGATCTGCCAGATCGATCTGGAATCTCTGAAATCTCCCGCCCAACTTCCTTGTTAATTTGACGTAAACTTCGTCTTTAACATGAACGTGCAGTTGATTCATCAGTTGAGCGTACAGCGGGTTATAGAGTTTGCTGTAAATTTGATTTTCCAGTTCTCTGCCGAGTTGACTTCTTAATATGTCGTACAATTCATTATGAATTTTGTTTCTGATTTCGCTGCCCGTTTCCTGACCAGAATCGCGTATTCTTAGCGGTTCAACTGCTTGCAAAGCGGTGTAAGGGCTGTCACAGAAAATAATTTCCGGTTCACCAAAGCCGATGATGTTGTAGGCGGTGTTGATAGCGGCTGTAGCTTGCGGGCGATCGATCGGTTTTATCGAAAGTCCAATTTGCCGCCACTTCTCGCGATAAGTCGGAATTAGGGCTGTTTGTTCTGGAGTAATTGCGATCATTGGTACAGCTAGATTATTTGATTTGCTGTCAAACTTTTTAGACTTCGCATCCGGTTAAAAAATCTACGTTCCTGGACGCACGCTAACCCAAAAACACCCGGTCGATCGTTGTCGCGATCGAGCGTATACGACCAAATTACGTGCATAAACCGGGTTTTTGCGTCCAGGACGTTTCGAGATAGAAAGCGAGTGAAAAAAAACTCAACTCGCTTGTATAAAAACTTACACCAAAGCAACCTGGTTTCTGCGAATAATCTTGGTTTGGTAGCGAAGTATCTAGGAATAAACCCGGTTTATTACCCCCTGCGCAAGTCCTAATACAGCAAATCTTGCAGAATTTGTGAACATCTCTTTTTTGACTTCTGACTTCTCTCCTAGATAACTAAATCATTCTTGCTTCTAAACATTTAACCACTGAACCAGTACCCTGGGCGCAGGCAACAAAATAATTAACAAAAGCCCGATCGCCAGCAACCCCAAAAAATCCCGCCGATCGTCCAATTCGCTAACATCATTGAGCGCCGGTTCGTCGTTTAGCGGCGTCAGAAACAAAATAATTGCCCACAGCAGCAAACCCTGTTCCAAAAACGCCAGCAGCAGCATACAAAGTCTAGCAAATTGCCCGATCGCCATACTCGCTCGCTGGCCGAACATCGCGTGCACGATGTGCCCGCCATCGAATTGTCCCACCGGCATCAAATTAAACGCCGTCACAATCAAACCCAAATAACCCGCCACCGCTACCGGATGCAAATTAATCGCAGTTTCCGCATTGAAAGCGCCGCCCAAAGTTAACTTGCTCAACAAAGTCATCAGCAGCGAAAATTTGGGAGTGAAAGAGTCAAAATTTAACATTCCCGACTTGTCAGACAGCGGTACAAGAGTCGAATGATCCAAACCCCACATCAACAGCGGCACTGTCGCAACCAAACCCGCAAGCGGGCCGGCAATACTGATGTCAAATAAAGCTCGGCGGTTGGGAATTGGACTCCGCATTTGAATGAAGGCACCAAAAGTTCCCAAGAAAAAAGGAATCGGAATAAAATAAGGCAAAGTCGTGCGAATTTTGTAGAATCTGGCAGCTAAATAGTGGCCTGATTCATGAATTCCCAAAATTGTAATCAGAGCCAGCGAGTAAGGCAAACCCTGGAGCAACATTGACGGGTTTGCCTGCAAAGCTTCTTCAGTAACTCCGGCCATTTGCGCCCCGACAATCGTAGTCGTAAACACCGTGATCAGCACCAAAGCTAATGCTAAAAACGGCCGGGTTAGAGATGGAGTTTTAAGGTCAGTCAGGGGAGTTTCCCCGACTTTGCTGCTGGGATTGGGAACTATGGCAAAAAAAGGTTGACCGCTCAAGCTGTTTTGAAATATTACTAAAAAGCGATCGCCAAAATGCCTCTCCACATTCTCCCGAATCGCCTGATAAGCTGCCTCCGGGTTAGTGCGCAACTGTCCGCGACAAATTACAGCCTGCGGCCGAAATTCCAAATCTCGCAAAAAGTAAATTGACCAAGGAAAACAATCGCGCAAACTCGCTTCTTCTGCTCGATCTATCGGGCGCAGGGAGGGTTTTGGGTTTGCAGGTTCAGTCGCAGAGTCTGCTACTTGCTCAGCAGTTTCGCTGGTAATTTTCTTGCGCCCCAACTGTACCAAAAACCAGTACAAAAAAGGGCAAACCAGAAAAGGTATAATTACCAACTCCGGCGGTACTGTTTTGCTCGTACCGTTAACTAAAACCCAACCACTCCAAATCAGCGCCGGTGCCATCATTACCAGCCACAGCAGCCATACCGGAGTTCGGGTGATGCGGCTGGTGCCGTTGTGCAACAAGAAGTACGATATCAGTCCCAATACGAACAACCATAGTAAAAAGAACATAATATTTATTCCAGTCCTTCTCAATACTTCCTTGAAACAACAGAGTTCAGTCTCCAAACAACCCAGGCACGTGCTCGACAATATCTTTGCCTTCCCGCCTAACCGGGATACCCTGGGTGCGACAGCCTATTTCATTGTAGAAAACCAAACTAACATCCTGGTGGATTGTCCCGCTTGGGATGAGATTAACCAAACATTTTTGCGGGAACACGGCGGCGTGCGACTGCTGTTTCTCACCCACCGCGGGGCTATCGCTAAGGCGCGGGAGATTCAGGAAGCCACCGGGTGCGATATCCTGATTCAAGAGCAGGAAGCTTATTTGCTGCCGGGTTTAAAGGTGACGGTTTTTGAGCGAGAATTTGCTTTGAACGATCGAACTTTTGGATTTTGGACTCCGGGCCACTCTCCCGGTTCCTCTTGCCTTTATGATAGTGGCAGCGGCGGAGTGCTTTTTTCGGGCAGACACTTGCTCCCCAACCGACAAGCCGCCCCAGTACCGCTGTTGACGGCAAAAACTTTTCACTGGCCCCGGCAAATTAACAGCGTGAAGTCAATTATCGATCGATTTTCGCCCGAAACTTTACAGTATATTTGCCCCGGTGCAAATACTGGTTTTTTGCGGGGAAAAGGCTCGATAGATCGAGCTTTTGAGCAATTAGCCAACCTGGATTTAGCTGTTTGTTTGCAGTCAAAACCCGATCTCTAAATCTATGCTGCAACATCAAAAAATTGTTTGACGCGCTAATAATTATAGCCGTAAGGTGCGCATTGCGCACCCTACATTATTCTTCCGTCTCTTAGAAAGGGAATTCTTTGGTGTACTAGCGGTTTCAACTGCCAATTCTTACCGTGTAAAAAAAACTGTGGAAAAAACCGAAAAACAAAAAATGCTCGCCGGCGAATTGTATTTAGCTGCCGACGAACAATTGATTTTAGAGCGCCAGCGAGCTCGCCGCCTCGCCAGAATCTACAATTCTACCCGCGAAGACGAACCAGAGAAACGGTTAGAAATCCTTGCCGAATTGTTCGGTGCAATCGGCCCCAAAATTGAAATCGAGCCACCTTTTTACTGCGACTTCGGCAGCAATATTTATGCGGGAAACGGATTGTACATGAATTTTGGCTGCGTGATTCTCGACTGCAATCGAGTTAACATCGGCGAAAATTTGCTGTGCGGCCCCAACGTGCAAATTTACACTGCTTTTCATCCCACCGATCCCGAAATCCGACTTTCTGGCCGAGATCTCGCCGCTGAAATTAATATTGGCAATAATGTGTGGATTGGTGGCGGCTGTATTATTTGTCCGGGAGTGACTGTTGGCGACAATAGCACGATCGGCGCAGGCAGTGTTGTTGTCAAAGATATTCCCGCAAACGTCGTGGCGGCGGGCAATCCTTGCCGAATCATCCGGCATCTACCTTGATGTGGTACGATCGACACGCTGGGGCGATCGGCTCTTTAGAGCTTAACCCAGCAATTTTAGATATCAGAACAGCCGGTTTGAGATTTTCCAGGTAAACTCCCCCGGAAAAATCTGTGGAAAAAATCTAAAATCTAAAATCGCTTGATTTTTCGCTCCCAGTTTTCAATTCCTACTCAAAAGATTTTATGACGACTGCAACAGTTTATCCCAACGCTCCCGATCTCTGCACCGACGACTATATAGTAGTGGGTTTAGCCACCTGCTTCATCAAAGAAGAAGGCGAAGTTTTTGAAGTGCAAGTAATCGAAGCTATTCCATCAGCAGCTTTGGAAGCAATTGTCAAGGGAATTCCCACATCTTATCAAATGGCTTGGGGCACAACTTTAGGAGCTGTTCTCGACGGCGAATCACCCAAAATGCTGCCGGAGTTCCCGTCATCAGCTCAGTTTAGCGAAGAATTCGGCTTTCGGGCGATCGCTGCCGCCCGCACTTACAAAATTCGCCCCCAAGCTAAAGTTCACATTCCCTTGGGAACAGTTCGCAACGACTTTACTTATTCCTTAGAACGCAAAAGAGTGCTTAACTCCGAGCGCGTCATTCGCACTGAAGACAATGTGAAACAGCACGAACACACTCACAAGGTTCTCTAAACAAATCGCCTTGCGACAATTTAGCACCGCCTCAGCCTGCAGATGCACCGAAAATAGTTTGGAGTTTTGCGATGTGAATTAAAGATGTAACAAGTTTTTCGTTCATTAATGAAGGAAAAACTTTTAATATTTCGTTATTAAGACAAACACCAAACATCTCAACGTAGGGTGCGCACTGCTCAAATCACCTATTAACATAAATTCTTAACGACTGTTAAGAAAAGTCTTAGGTTGTTGATGAACTGTTTTAACGTGTCAAAAATATGGTACAATCTCACTCCAGTTTAACAAGGTGAGCCGGCCGGCGGGAAAAAATTAAAAAATCCCTGCAATTATTGAATGCTCGTAGTTTCAGACTACTGGCAGGCTCGGATTACATCGCAGGTGAGCTAAGGATGTCAATCTCACAAATTGGTCAAACCATGCGAAGCTTTGCGAGAGTGAAGTGGTGGAAATTAACTCGGCTATTGCCAGCGGGATTTAAGGGCGAATACCATCTTCGGTACAAAACTGCGCTCTTAATTTTGGGCGGAACAATTCTGGCAGCTAGCATCACTGGTTGTATCAGCTATCAAAGCGTTCGCCGCTTGACTCTCGCCAATTTAGAGCGAAATGCTTTGTTAGAAGTTAGGGAGCGCGGTAACAAGATCGATCGCTGGATCGGCACTAGAAAGGCTGAGATCGAAATCCTCGCCAATACTCCTCCCGTTCGTTCGATGAATTGGCCTGTGGCAGAGCCTTATTTGAAATCCGAAGTAATTCGACTGCAAGAATTCCAGCACTTTGCATTAATCGATCCCGACGGTTCTTATTTCACTACAAAAGTCGGCAGAGCCTTGATTAATGTCAGCGACCGCCAACACTTCAAACAGGCAATGGCTGGGAAAGTCTATGTTTCAGATCCTACCATTTCTCGCACGCTCAAACGACAAAGTATTGTTCCCATTTCGGCTCCGGTGTGGTCAAATTCGGCAAATTCTATTTATAAAAAAGCCGAAAAGCCGATCGGAGTAATGAACGGCGTCATTAGCATCGACCGAATTGCCGAAGTAGTAGGAAAGCTGGAATATGGGGCAGGAACTTACGCTTTTGTTCTCAATTCTCAAGGAGTCCCGATTGTACATCCCAACGATCGGTTAATGGGAAATATCGACAAGCCGGCTCCCAGTTTTTTAGAGTCGGCGGATGCTAATTTGGCGAATGTAGCCCGGGAGATGGTTTATCAAAAAACGGGCATTTTGCTGACTAAAATCAACGACGCCAGAGTTTATGTTGCCTATCTTCCTTTAGAACAAGCTGAATGGTCGATCGCCCTGGTAATTCCCCTCGACAATCTCGAAAAAGAACTGCTCCCCTTAAATATACTCGCAGCAGCCGTCGCCGTACTTGCCACCGCAGCTATTTTCGCAGAAATTGTGGCACTGAAGCTGTTTGCCCTAAACTGCATTCGCACTCGCACAGAAGCCCTTCTCCACCGCTTGACCAGTCGCATTCGCGCTTGCTTGCACCTCGATCGCATCCTCCAAAATACAGTAGACGAACTCGGTACTTTGCTGAAGCTCGATCGAGCAATTTTTGGATGGTACGATCCCCGACAAGATACTTTAGAATTTTGCTGGGAATATTGCCGGGAAGGTTTGCCCGGGCGCTTGGGAATCTTCGGCGTTCCAGGAGGGCCCTCGGGAGATTTAGCTGCACGGCTTCACCGCAGCGAAACGATACTGCTATATAAAACCGCCGCCCCTGATGCCACAGCGTCTGAGGAACGCGCCCATCTCGAACTCACAAACAGCCACTACGCAGCAGTACCCGTACTAACTCACACTAATCGGCTCGGATATCTGTTCGCCTCTGCAAACCGGCGGTTTGCGACTCCCGAGGAGGTGGAAGTTTTGGAAGCAATTGCAGACTCGCTGGCAATCGCCATTTCTCAATCCCAACTCCACGGGCAAATTCAAGAGGATCTCAAACTTTTGGAAGAAGTCTTAGCAAAACTCAGAAGAACCGAAGAGCATTTAGTACAAAGCGAAAGAATGACAAGTGTCGGTCAACTAGCCGCCGAAGTTGCCCGGGAAATTAATAACCCGATTAACTTTATTTACGGCCGCCTAATTCACCTCAACGATTATATCAAATATTTGCTCCATATAATTCGCCTCTATCGCGAACAATATCCCGAACCTGTGCCGCGAATCGCCAAAAAAATAGAAGCCGGCGACCTAGATTTTATCAGCCAAGAGTTGCCGCAAATTCTCAACTTTTTGAAAAGAGGAGCCGATCGCATTCGCCAGATAGTCTTGGCTTTGCAAAAATTTTCACTTCCTGACGAAGCCACCAAAGAACGCGCCAACGTTAATGAAAGCATCGACAATATTTTGCTGTTGCTCGCTCACCAACTGGAGGAAAAAATATTAGTAGTCAAGGAGTACAACAACCTGCCGCCAATTTTGTGTTATCCCGGTCAACTGAGCCACGTATTTGCGAGTCTGATCACCCATGCTATTGATGCTGTTAAAAGTATTGAAAACTCCGCTCAAATTATTACAATTACAACCGATATTGTCGAGGATTCTACAGGCAGGTTTATTGTAGTAGCGATCGCCCACAACGCCTCCACAACTCCGCCGGAAATTCACCACAGAATATTTGACCACTTTTCCCATACTAAATCGTTAAAAAATTTTACAGGATTGGGGCTTTCGGTTTGCTATAAAATTATTGTAGAATTCCACGGCGGCCGCCTTACAGTTAAATCTCCGGTTCAATCCAAAACGGCGGGTGGCGCTGAGTTTATAGTAGAATTGCCGATCGTTTAATTTAAAATTTTAACAGTCGATCGAGAAGGGTAAATGATGAATGCTTGTACCTCTATTTTAGTGCGCGTCGGCAGACGAAAGTTTGTGTAGGATGGATTTCCTTCGCCCAGTTTTTATTTCAATTTATCGAAGCGTTAAGTGTTAGTTCAGTCATGGAAGCAAAACCGGTATATGCAGGCTGCGCTACTTATACTGGTGGACGTTACCGCTATAAGTAGCGCTTAAAACTACTTTTTGTATCCTGGAGTGTAGCTGATAATTGTCGATCCTAATACAGCTAAGCCCTGATTTTTTCAACACTGCCAATTGTGAAACCAATGTGATTCAAAAATGAACGAAATATGAAAATAATGCAAGTTAATCAAAATTTAGTGTAAAGTGAAACAGTCAAGAGGAACACTTTACTTATAAAATATAACACTTTACAAAAATGGATGCAGCAACTACCATCTTACTTTCCTTGGGACTAGCAGCAGATGCTTTTGCTGTTGCTGTTTCTAGCGGTTTAGCAATCAAACACATGAAGGTCAATAAAGCTTTAAAAATAGCCTTGTTTTTCGGAGGTTTTCAAGCTTTAATGCCCGTAATAGGATGGTTTTTCGGTCTTAGTTTTAGTTTTTTGATAACACCGATCGACCATTGGATAGCTTTTGGTCTATTGAGTTTCATTGGCGGTAGAATGATTTACGAATCGCTGCAAACCGAAGAATGCGAGAAAAAATTTAATCCCTTAGATACGGGGACTTTGATAACGCTGTCGGTGGCGACAAGTATCGATGCTCTCGCAGTTGGCATCGGATTTGCAGTGCTAAAAACTTCGATCGGCCCTGTCGTTAGTGCGATCGGATTTATTACTTTCTTTGTCGTATTTGCTGGCGTGTTCATCGGCCACAAGTGCGGCAACTTATTTGGAAATAAAATAGAGTTCCTAGGAGGCGTAATTTTAATTGCGATCGGCAGCAATATATTATTTTCGCATTTAACAGAAGCGTCGGCAGTCATCGGTAATGGGTAATTGGTAATTGGTAATTGGTAATTTATACTTTTTCCAGGCTATGCCTGGGAACACATACCCGGAGGCTGTGGCTACAATGCCCAATTCCTCATGCCTAATGCCCGGTACAATAATAATATTGCGTTAGAGGACAAAATTCCGTGCTGAAACTTTACGGCGGAGCCCGCAGCAGGGCCTCAATTGTCAAGTGGTATCTAGAAGAAATAGCGGTTCCCTACGAATTCGTCATGCTGGATATGCAAGCAGGGGAACACTTGCAGCCAGAGTATCTCGAAATTAACCCGATCGGCAAAGTACCCGCGATCGCCGACGGAGATTTTAAACTTTGGGAATCCGGCGCAATTCTGCTGTATTTAGCTCAAAAATATGGTAAAATGCCCGAGGGTTTGGAGCAGCAAGCTCAAATCGTGCAGTGGGTCACGTTTGCTAACGCTACGTTGGCGCCGGGAATATTTACAGAAGCAAGTCGCGATCGCGAAACTCCCCGCTTGTTAACACCGTTAAATGAAATCTTCGAGAAACAGCCGTTTTTAATGGGCGATGAATTCGGTGTCGCCGACGCAGCAGTAGGGTCAGCTTTAGCCTACATTCCAATGATGCTAAAACTAGACCTTACTCCTTATCCGGCTGTTGTAGATTACATCAAGCGGATCTCAGAAAGGCCGGCTTTCAAAAGTGCGATCGGCGGTAGCTGAAGGCAGAAAGAAGAACGAAACAAAACTTAATAGCTAAAAGTAGGGGCAATTGGTGAATTGCCCCTGCTTTTAATGAAATCAAACTTATCTAAATCCGACAGCCGCCTGCCAAACAAAAGCCAGCAGCAAGAAAAACACCGGAATCACCGGCAAAACATTAACCAAAGGCTCAAAGATCGAATAAGCCTCGGGCATTTTTGCTAAGAGTAATGCAGCTTCCATGAATCAACCTACCTATCCAACAGAATTTTCATAATTGTCGCATATCTTTACCCAAGGCAATCATGATTAATCCACTCTCGGTGCGAGCCAGCCGGCAAACTCTTCAGTAAATCGATCTGCCAAAATTGCCTCCCGCATTTTCCCAGTAAAGCGAATCAACTCCGTCACATTGTGAAGCGCCAGCAAAGTATACCCCAGCACTTCGTTAGCCCGCGCCAAATGAGCCAAATAAGCCCGACTGAATTTTTGGCAGGTATAACAAGGACAAGACTCATCTAGCGGAGCAAAATCCTCGCGAAACCGAGCATTTTTCAAATTCCAGCGTTCCCCACCAACAAAAGCCGTCCCGTGGCGGGCCAGCCGAGTCGGAATCACGCAGTCAAACATATCTACTCCACTAGCCACCGCCAGCGCCATTTCCCGATAAGTCCCAATCCCCATCAAATAACGCGGTTTATTTGCCGGCAACAGGGGCGCAGTCGCTTTCACAATCTCTGCGATCAAATCCCCCGATTCCCCGACACTAACCCCGCCGATGGCGTAACCGGGCAAATCCAAATCCACCAACTGGTTCGCCGCGCGCGATCGCAAATCGGGGAAAACACCCCCCTGGACGATCCCAAATAAAGCTTGATCCGGGCGCGAGTGAGCTTGAATGCAGCGTTGCAGCCAGCGGTAAGTGCGATTTGTTGCCGCCTCCACCTCCTCCCGCGTAGCGGGGTAAGGGGGACACTCGTCAAAGGCCATAATCACATCAGCGCCCAACTCATTCTGAATTTCGATCGATCGTTCCGGCGTCAAATTAATCCTGCGGCCATCGCGGGGAGAGCGAAAAGTCACCCCATCATCAGTAATCTTGCGCATTTGGCTCAAGCTAAACACCTGGAAGCCGCCCGAATCGGTCAGCATCGGGCCCGGCCAAGCCATAAATTTGTGCAATCCGCCGGCGCCTGCAACAATTGCTTCCCCGGGCTGCAAATGCAAGTGATAAGTATTTGCCAAAACCATTTGAGAACCCGCAGCCTCAAGATGTGCCGGTGTCAAAGTTTTGACATTAGCTAGCGTCCCCACTGGCATAAACTTAGGCGTTTCCACAACACCGTGGGGAGTGGCAAAAACCCCTGCACGCGCTTGGGTATGGCTGCAATTAGCCTGACATTTAAAAGAAAATCCCGTGTTGTCTTCAGTCATTAGTCCCCGACGATCGTTAACCGCTACTCGGCCGTCCGTGTTATCTAATCTATTGTTGATGACATCGCGACAAAAAAAACCATAACCCCGCCCAAAAACGGAGACAAGTTTCCGACAATCGTCGTGGAGGGCAAAAAATTTTAGACCTTAGTTCTACCTCCCAGATTCAAAGCTGCGAGTAAATCTAAAATCTAAAATCTAAAATCTAAAATCGACTGACTGACGATTAAAACGGGGAATCATCCTCATCCAATTGCAGATCCCAGTTGCCTGAGAGTACCTGATCCACAACCGCATCCAAAGCCGCAGCATTTAAATTCCGCGCGACTTGCTCTTGCAAAGGATTGGAGAGGGGAATTAACCGCAACTGCCGTCCATCTTGAATCAGGTCAAAATAAGCACCATCTTCAGGGGATTGTTTCAGTTCCAGGTAATCAAAACTATACACGTTCAAATAAAGCGCATGGTTGGCAATTAGGGTAGAACGGTCGGGGTTGGCGAAGACTTCGAGTACATAACCTTCCCCTTCGCTGTAAATCTTGCCATCTTGTATGTGAAGGTAGCGGACACGTCCTAAATCAAACAGCAATCTTTTGATATCGCGCTTGTTGACGACAATGCCTGTATCGATGATGCAAGGAGCAACTACCCTGTTATTCAATTGGTCGTGACTCATGGAGTAAAAGCCTCTGTTGTAGTATGTTCCCCTCTAGGAAATCAGGGAGTTAGCTAGAATTCTTGGGAAGGGAAACGGGGATCTTGAGTTTAGTAATTTTAGATAGGGAGCTTTGGGAGCGCTGCCTGCAGAGGTTTTCCGGGGAAAAGAACTCGGACAGGAGGAATGCCCGATCCAAAAAACTAGGGTGTTACAGTTCCAATTCTGGCACAGGCTAATGGATTGACAACTGCATACCAGATGAAAAATTTTCTATCTTATGGTGCATGATAAATTGGTTCGCTCTACGATCGACTTTTTCCGGAATCAAGGCGCTGCCATCGCAGCCGCAGTCGCTTTTTATACTTGTTTGCCGGTACCAGTGTCTTGGACTTTGGAGTTTCGGGGCATTGCCCGCTTGGCACCGGCGATCGGGCTTTTAATTGGGGGAATGCTGGGACTGGCGGATCTTGGGTTGCAGTTGTTGGGGATGCCTGCTTTGACTCGATCGGCCTTGGTGGTAGTCTTGGGCATCGCCGTGACTGGCGGGCTGCACCTAGACGGGGCAATGGACGCGGCGGACGGGCTGGCTGTACCCGATCCGGTACGCAGGCTGGAAGTCATGCGGGACAGCGTTACAGGGGCCTTTGGGGCGATGGCTGCGATCGCGATCGTGCTGCTGAAAACTGCCGCTCTCTCGGACTTGAATAACTATCGGTGGCTGGCTTTGATGGGGGTCGCCGGTTGGGGCAGATGGGCCCAACTGGTGGCGATCGCCCGCTATCCCTATCTCCGGGCCGAGGGTAAGGGAGCTTTTCACAAAGAATCTATTTATTCTCCTTTTGATTTTATACCGGGAGTGCTGTTGCTGCTGAGTTTGAGCGTGGTGCAAGTTGTCTTGGAGGGCGATCGGTGGCTGTTGGCGGTGGGGATGGCTTTGGGGGGAAGTGCGATCGGAATTTTTGCCGGAGCCTGGTTTAACCACCGTTTGGGCGGCCACACGGGCGATACTTACGGTGCCGTAGTCGAGTGGACGGAGGCTTTATTGCTGTGTCTTTTGGCGGCTTTGGAAGGGTAAGTTATGCCATGTTGCCATTGTTTGAGTGAAGACTTTAGTCCTCAATTTAGCAAATAACGACGGTTCTAGCAGGTGGAAATCCGCACTCATCGGGCAATGGTTTTCATCCTGTCTGCCTTCAAATGCCACCCTAGATTAGATACAGCAAACCTCAAACTATAAAGAAAGCTATGGGATACTTTATTGCTGCGATCGTCCTCGGAATGTTAATTTGGGCTGGGTTCGAGATTGTCCAAACAATCCGCAATTGGGAAACGAATCCCGAAGAAACTACCAGCAAAATTCAAGCTGAAATGGTCCAAGAAACATATCGCGGTCAATTTGGTGCCGATGCGGTGGAGGGAGGGAGTCAGGCTGTCGGAAACGCACTCCACGCCGGCCACTGCGCCGCCGAATCTGCTCCAAGTGCGATCTGTCATGTGGTAGAAGGCTTGTTGCACGTGCTACACCATTAATATCGTGTCTGCTAGCGTAAGTTGTGCAAGTGTTTTTGATGCTGTAGGGGCTGGTTTTACGAATAATTTTTGACGCACACAAACAATCTCATAAACCCGCCCCCACACAACTAATAACCTATATCAACCTTGACTTTGAGCGAAGGGAAAAAATGTACATTGACGTTTACCGTTTAGAGAGAGGGGGCGGGTTTATGGGATTATTAGTTTTTGGCGTAGATGGTTGATAAAACCCGCCCCTAGGAGAGCGCACATTATACAAAAACCAACCAAGCGGACATGATATAACAACACAAAATGAATGGAAAATGCCACTGCAAATTTTCCATTCATTCTCACTTTTTACGCTTTCGGCTCAACCCAAACGCTTATCCCTTCAACTCTCAAACCTTTGCCGCGAGTGCCGCAATATTGACCGTTAGCAGTAACAGGAGTATCGCCCACATTCTGAATGTGAGCCGTATAAAATACGTCATACTTATCAGCTTGCGGTCCAGTCAGCCGCGCGGCAAATCCCTCAATGCGCTTGGCTTTGCCCCGGAATCCAGCTAACTCCCCTTCCGAGATCCAAGCAGTATCGCCAACTCCTTCAACGTGAGCCATATACTGCAAATTTAAACCGGCAACGGGAGGCTCTATTTTAATTTGAAATCCTTCCACGCGGCGGCCTTGAGCTTTAGTGCCCGCGTATTCTCGATCGCTAAAAGTTCGATCGCCAATTCCTTGAATGTGCGCCAACACTTTTAAACCCACAGGTGTCGCTGTTTGGGAACTCGCAGACGGCGCGATCCAAACTTTGATGCCCTCGATTCTCAAAGCTTTGCCGCGAGTGCCGCAATATTCGCCGTTGGAGGACACGTCGGTGTCGCCAATATTCTGAATGTGAGCGCTATAAAATACGTCGTACTTATCAGCTTGCTGCCCGCTCAACCGCACCGCAAATCCCTCAATTCGTTTCGCTTGACCCCGAAAACCTGCCAATTCTCCTTCGCCGATCCAAGGAGTATCGCCAACACCTTCGACGTGAGCCATGTACTCGACATTTAAGCCGGGAATTGGTGGATCGATATTAATTTGAAATCCTTCGACGCGCAGCCCCCGACCCTTACTACCCGCGTATTCTTGAGCACCGAAAGTTCGATCGCCAATTCCCTGAATGTGCACCAAAACTTTGATTCCCAAAGCGCCCTCTACTGGCACTTGTTGAATCTCCCGAGGTGCCCCAAAGACAATGTTCCCCGAACCGGTTGTCTGGAGGGACTGAGGTACTTCCACGCTGGGAACAATAATTACCTCGTGCATGGGGACGGAAGGTGCGGGGGATTCCAAAATCTGGATCTGTGGCGCAACTGCAACTTGTTTCGGTGCCACATTTCCCGACGGGATGATAATCACTTCTGGCAAAGGTTCGGCGCTGATTTTTGGTTCTGGCGCTGGTTTAAATGCGGGTTCGACTTTTGCAGGTGCTGCTTTTACCATCTCAGCAATGGTTAATTTGCCTCTGGAAATGGCGACGGCTATTTGTTTGCCAAAAGCGGCGCTGACTGTTTCTTCAAGAAAGACCCACTGTTCGTCGTCTAATTTGTCTTGCTGTTCCACCAGGGCGAGCACTGCTGCAACTGGGTGTTTGCCGCTGACTAAGGATTCTGCGTCGGAATGCAGTTGAGTCGGGGTTGATTCTGAAATCGCGCGTTGCAGTTCGCGGGCTTTGGCATGAACTGATTGTAAGGGTGCGAAGTCGCTTTGTTCGCGGTGGGCGATCGCCAATACTCGATCGATCACTTTCAAAGCCGCATCGCGAATTTCTGCTTTACCTTCGGAAGCTGCGGCAGTCTGGACTAAGTTTTGAATGTCTTTGAGGGAAGCAATTTCCCCCGGCGCGATCGCGGATTTGTTGAGTTCGAGAGCTTGTTTTTGGACTGTGGCAAAGTTGCGGCTGTAGGTGGCTACTTCTTGCAGCAAGCTGTCAGAGGGAGGAAGGCCCGAGTCTTGCAGTTGTTTGGCTGCTTGTCCAAGGCGATCGGCCAAATTAGCATAAGTTTCCGATAGTCGGGCTATTTGTTGTAGCAAATCGTTATGTGCTGCTTCCATATGTCTTGCCGTAAATATTTAACTTGCTGATTATAGACGTTGAGCGTCTTCTGAAGGTAGAAACCAGTAGTCATCAGCGATTAATCATTAATCATCAGTCAGATGTTTAAGAAAGATTTTCCCACTCTATCGCGATCGCATTCCGCGACTCCCCCACTCCCCCTCCCCGGCCTCTCCTCTCCCATCCCCCGCGTGATCGCCGTCACAGCCGTGCAAATACTTAATCACACTCTGCGACTCCGGCTGTCACGACCGACCCCTAAAAATGTCACACCCATCGAGCAATAGCCGTCACTGCGGATTCTGTTAAAACGGTTGATACTGAAACTTCAACCAATAAAATCCAGAAGTGTTATGGTACTGATTCGCGACCTCGCCCAACAAGCTCTGCTCATCGGTTTTCTAACTATTGAAGCCGAAAATCAACTGCGCCGGATGTTAACTACCACCAAGTATGACTTGGAAGACTTAAATGCTTTTATGGCTTTGCAACTAGCAGTTATGTCCGGTTTGGTGAAACAAGAGTCTCGCGAGCTAAAAGAAGTGGAAGTCTTTTGCGAGACTGCCTCCAAAACTTCCTGTTAGTAATTAGTTGGCTTTTACCACATTAAAATTTAGTAAGGAACCTTTCGATTATGCGGATTCGTGAAGTTGTACAACAAGCTCTTGTCGCTGGATATCTGAGTTTGGAAGCCGAAAATCAAATGCAGCAGATTTTTGCCTCAGCCAAGTGTGATTTGGAAGATTTGAATGCTTTTATGAGCTTGCAGTTAGCTGCGATGGCCGGTCGTGTGAGGCAAGAGTCTTGGGAATCGATAAATTTTCCAACATTTTCAGAAAGAACTTAATGATTTTTATAAATTAAATAAAAATCATTAAGTTCTTTGATTTTCTACAGAACAAATTCTAATAATTTAATTACCTAATTTTGGGAGTGATAAAGTCATTGCGAATTGCGATATATCTATATTATTTTAGATCAAACCCGATAAAAAAAATATCGTTAAATTTGTAGTAAGGACTTGAGTATTCAAAAGCAAAACTTGGATGAGTGCCAACAATTTTACGCTCTAGCAAATGTTGAAGGAAGAAGAAAGAAGCAATCGACCGCTGATGTTTCAGCAATTAAGAACGTCCTCACTGTCGGGCGCGATTGCTATAAAAATCTGGGGTGCAGAACTTCTATCTGTAGGGTAAACCGCAGAAGAACACCTTACCGATATATAGCCTTTCTCAGTAACATGAGGTGCACGCTTGATAAGCGGGCATAGGGCATAGGGTATACCTCACTTTATTGAGAACTGCTATAGAACCCATTTGAGATCTTTTGGGGGAGCGAGTAAAATTGACAAAAAGAGGTAAATTTAATTAGATTGGGGTTGAAAATGGGTTATTCCAGCGATGTCACGGACAAGGAGTGGGAAATTATTGAGCCATTACTGCCCCAGAAGAAGAAAACCAGACCTCCAGTGTGGACAAAACGGCAAATCCTTTTCGGGAATATTTTATCAACTCAAGAACGGTTGTAATTGGTCCGACTTGCTAGCGAGATCTACCACCATATTCTACTGTCTTCTGGCATTACCAAAATTGGTGTGAGGACGGTGTACTTGATCGGATCATGACGGAGTTACATAGTAAGGTGCGCGAACAAGTAAAAAAAAAACCGCAGTGGACAACCCTAATCATGATTGACTCACAAGCAGTGAAAAACACTTGCAATGCTAGTGAGGAGTCTAAAGGGTTTTGTTTCTACAAATGCACGCTTTGGCATCAAAAGACATCTAGCTGTCGATATACTTGGCTTTCCCTTCTTTACTCACTGTACCAGGGTAAGCGCATCTAATTTTGTATTTAAAAATACAGATTATTGGACCCACTTGTAGATTGATAGAGACAATTTGA
>NZ_JAUBTQ010000041.1:0-67874 GCF_036702515.1 Microcoleus sp. BROC3 | reverse complement strand
AAACCCTGGCACATAATCACTCTTTCTCTTAGGTTTTGGCTGCTTAGGTTGCCGTTGGGGTTTAAGTATTAGACGGGCTTTAGGATTTTTGTTTCGCATCTAACTCTTGTCTCAAAAGGGCGATCGAATGACTTAAAAGAGCGATTCGTTGTTTGTTTAATGCTCTAGTTCGTGTATAAAGAGTCCGTAGTTCTTGGTTAGCATTAAACCGTGTCTCAAAATCACTGGAGGTCAACTCTTCTTCATATTGGGCGATCGTAACTTTATTTTTTGCTTGTTCGGCTTCAATTTCATCAAGCGACATTTCGATCGGTCTTTTGAGTTTTCCCCCTCTCATCAAAAGAACTTGTTGTTCAGCTAATTTTTCATTGCGTTTGGAGAGCTGTAAAAGTTCTTGATGCAACTGCAAAGAAACTCCTGAATCAGTCACCACTGCTATTTGATTTTTCAGCTTAGTTTTGAGCAATTCGTTCGCATCGCGTTCGGTCTGAAGTTCCTCATAAGTCATAGTGCTGACTCTTTTAGCCATGATGATTCGCTCCTAATTTATTGACTCGACTGTTTGACGGTTATTGTGGCTGCCAATACCGACTGACGGGGAAATTTGATAAACCTTGGTGTTAGTAACTGTTTGATTGCCGTGTACGATCGTCGGAGGTGTTTGTTTGAGGGCATCTTGATATCCGGTTTGATAGCAAAGTGCACCGAAACCAACTACCAATGCTGGGATAGCTCTACTCATCCAGGGATAGCCGGGTTCGGTTTTAGTTGTGGATGTTGAATCTGTCGAAAATAGGTCATTCATGGTCATGGTCAATAATCCTTGCTGTGGTTGACGATCGTTGCAACTGTGTTATGTTCGCTATCGGTTGAAAGTCTGACCCAGCCTTCATCAGACATATCTTGAACATCAATTTCTACACGCCATTCTTCGATTAGAGTACAGAAAGCAATTTCGGCTGTACTACCTTTCCCAAACTGATTGAGGAAATCGAGAATGGCTTGTATTTCAGGCGTTATTTCCACCCCTTAAAATTCTTCATATTTTTGTATCTGAATTGAAGGTTTTTAGCTTTCTTCCCTTGCTGAATATTTCGCCAGACATTGACGATATTGAGTAGAAGAATCAGAAAACTGATTAGAATTACGGTGCTCAGCAGTATTAGCTCAATTTGATTGTGATTCCCAACAATCATCTGTGAGATAATTGCCGTCTTCAGATGCGAATGTACATTCATAATTTTGCTGTTCAGTCTCGAACCGATAACAGGTTTCTGGATAGGGGCAATGCCTACCTCCGACGCAGTTAGGAGGTAGTTCTCGTTGTTTTGGTGTACAGAGTTGAAGGTTATCGTCTACTGGTTCCAGAAATCGAGTCCGATCGCCTAATGGAGACAAATCTAGGTCAATTACTCGGCACAGTTCCAAACATTTTTTATCAGCACTATAAACGTAAACTTTTTGGTTTGGATTCCAATCATAAACTTCGTCTGAGGTTATAGGAATCATTGTCTTTTTCTTTGAATCTTTGCCAGAAGAATCGCAATCTGATGAACCTGATGAGAGCAAACTCGCATAAATAACCAAAGCCATAAGTAACTTTTCTCGGTTAGCTGAACGAGCTTGCTCTTCTAGAATTAGCCGATCGCTAAAAGTAGTAGCTAATTCTATGCAAGATTCAATTAACCCCAAGCACCAGTGATCTGTTTCGGCGGGTGGGTTTTTTTTCCTGGCAAGCTACCGTTACGAAGATCGAGGGGAGCATTTTGGACTGAGCCAACTATTTCTCGGAAGTTGGCGCGAGTATTTGTCGATCGAGATCTGAGCTGATCAACTACATTCTCTCCAAGGGAGATGTAGAAGGCATCAACAACCGAAGCAGCAGCAGCAGCACCCACATCAGTCATCGCCAGGGCTGCTTCAGATGTTGCGCCTCGAACTGCAACCACTAGCTGACTGGTTTCTTCCTGCCCGTCTCGGTTTTCAGAGTGGTCAATTTCACTGTCGTTGATATCATCGCAGTGCTCAGCGTATCCGGTGCGCTTGGAAGCAATGTCGAGTAATGCGTCAGTCGGACTCTTCATTTCTTCACGAATCAGACGGTAATATTCCCGTACTTCGTCGATATCGACTCCTTCGACCTGAGCATTTTGCCATTTGCGATGACCCAGCGCTTTGCGGACGGTGGTAATGTCGGACACTTTGCCTAGTCCGAGTTCAAATTTCAGCTCAACTCTAGATAGTGTAGTCATTGATGTTAAGTCCTACGTTTTGTAAGTATTTGCGTGTTTTTTCGATATCTCGATCGCAGGCAACGAAAATTTCTTCGACCTCAACCAGACACCTTTTCTGAAAATCTGAAAATTTACGGGAATGAAGCACTCGATCGCACTCTGGGCATTCTTCTTCTAGCAATGTCAGTCGGCGTTTAAATGTCGCTTCCGACATTGGTACTGGTTTGCGTCTACTTTTACGGCCGACGCTTCCCAGAATTTGCTTTATTTGCGATCGAGTCCAGTAATTTGCTCTTCCTGCTTCGTCTTGATACTGGACTGTGTAAGGCTTTCGACACTTTTTCTCGTATCTCATGAGCTACTTTTAGTACCCTTTCTTTGAGCCCTTCAAGTAGCTCACGATAGAGTAAAAAAAATGAATCTATTGCCTGCCAGCACCACGTTTCGGCGCTTGTTCAGTCTGAGAAGAGTTAGTTTCTGATACTGAGAGATTTTTTTGTCCCAGCGGGTAAGCTTTTTTTGCGTCCCAGTATCCCAAAGCTCGTCTTTCGTCCCAAATTTTCTGGGTTGCTTCTACCGCTGTTCCCCCGAACCCTCTTACCTGGGAATTTGGATTGAATTGGCGCTCTACTACGATCGGATATTCATTCCGATACGCCAATTGCGTCATCTGTAGTAACATAATTCTGTCTCCTGGTGTCGTGTACCGACATTGGTTGAAAGTCCAGAAAAGTGGTATCAACACTTTTCTGGGCGTTTCAACAAACTGTAACATCCAATGGATGTTGCGTCAAGAAAAAACTTGAATATTTAGCTAAGATTTGTTTCGCTCATCGAATATGCTAGATTCATGAGCGAGGAAAACAGTAAAAAAGGAAAAAGTAGGGATACTCGCGATCGGCTCACATTTGATGTGGGTGGGTTACGCGAGCGACTTAGAGCTCAGGCGATCGAACCGGGTCAATCGCTGGCTTCGATCGTTCGCATGGGACTGCTGGAATGGTTAAGGATTCGCGAAGAAAATCAACAAAATCAAGAATCTAAATCTAAAAAAAGCGATTAAATTGATATATCAGTTATTTAAAATGCTTAAATCCTATATCCCGTATATGTTTGAGCGATGCCAATTCAACCTTGACATCGTAGGGGTCACTGGTTCGAGTCCAGTTGTGTCCATGAATTTCCATCATTTATAAATTAAGGGTTTTAGGTTTGCCGTCCTACCGAGAGTTTGGTCTTTCGCTAGACACTTAACCTATTAGTTAGATAATGAACTTAAAAATCTGACGCACCCTACTGAATGAGAATTAAATGATATTAGAGCATTGGAGACTTTACCAGGACTCAAGCAATATCCCAGTTAATGAGTTTTGATGAATTTCTGGAAGGAAAACCCGAAAACAGACGCTATGAATTACATAACGGAGTTATTGTTGAAAGGCCAAATCCAACTGGTAAACATTCAGCGAGCGCGGGTTTTCAAGCGATAGAATTAGGTTGAGAAATCAGGCGCTTACAACTTCCTTACTTTATTCCCAAGGAATGTACAATTAAATTTAACGATAACTATGGCTACGATCCCGATGTGATTATATTAGATAAACAAGCCGTAGAAGCCAATGAGTCTCGATGGGAAAGAGAATCAGTTATTACTCAGGGAAATTCGGTTAAATTAGTTATTGAAATAGTCAGCACAAATTGGCGCGATGATTATGCACACAAAATGATTGATTAGGAAGCATTAGGCATTGCTGATATTGGATTGTAGATTATTTTGGTTTAGGGGGAAGCCGTTATATTGGTTATCCGAAACAGCCTACTTTGTCGGTTTATCAGTTAGTAGATGGTGAGTATCAAATTAAGCTGTTTCGGGGAAATGAAAGGATTGAATCAGGGGTGTTCCCAGAGTTAAATTTGACCGCTAAGCAAGTTTTTAACGGTGGATAAGTGCTCAGGCGATCGCTCTTAGTGACGGAGTTGTGCTAGATTTAGCGCTCGTGCAGGTGTATAGCCACTGGTGGGTTTTAAAGGGCGATCGCTCCATCGGGTAGAGTTTGATATGGGAAGGGCGATCGTATCCCTAGATAAACCTCTCGGTTTTTTCGGTTTCAGGAGTTTCCGACTCGTGAAAGGCGAAAATTATCACGGTGTGATAGTTGAAGGGCGGAATGTGGGTTCTATCTTTTTTCGGTAATAGGTAACACTATCTCAAATTCACTCCCTCCCCCCAAGGTAGAATTCGCATTAATTGTTCCGCCGTGGGTTTCGACTACAATCTGGCGGGCGATCGCCAATCCTAATCCTGTACCTTTTCCTACTGCCTTTGTTGTGAACAGATGGTCAAAAATCCGCTGTTTTACTGCTTCTGTCATACCCGCACCGTTATCGGCAATCTGAATTTTGATGTGTCGATTGCCCGACTGACTGGTACGAACTGTGATACAGTGTGGATTTGCTTTAATGGCATCCAAACTGCGTCCTTGGTTTGATTCTTCTAGGGCATCGATCGCGTTAGCAAGCAGGTTCATAAAGACTTGGTTCAGTTGACCGGGAAAGCATTCGATTGGCGGGAGATTGCCGTAGTCTGTGACGACTTCGATCGCGGGATGGTGTTCGTTGGCTTTCAGCCGATGTTTCAAAATTAGGATGGTGCTGTCAATGCCCTCATGGATATTAAACGGAACTTTGTAGTCTTTATCGGCCCTGGAGAAGGTGCGGAGGCTGGTGCTAATGCCGCGAATGCGATCGCATCCCACTTTCATCGACAAAAGCATCTTTGGCAAATCTTCTAACGCATACTCTAAATCAATATCCTCCGCATCTTCTTCGATTTCCTCGCCTGGATTTGGCAGTTTTTCTTGATATAATTTTAAGTGACCAATCACATCTTTGATCGTGGTCGTTGCTTCCTCAATATTGCCGCTAATAAAGCCGACAGGATTATTAATTTCGTGGGCAACTCCCGCTACTAAATTGCCCAAGGCGGACATTTTTTCGCTTTGCACGATCTGTAACTGTGCTTGTTGCAAATCAAGGAGCGATCGCTCTAATTCTTGTGCATAAGCTTGAGATTGTTGGTACAAGCGGGCATTTTCTAGAGAGATAGCCGCTTGGGCGCACAAAAGTTGGATGACTTCAGTGCGATCGTCAGTAAATGCACCAATTGTCAAGTTATTTTCTAGATATAGCAAGCCGATTAATTTACCCTGATTTAAAATTGGCGCGCACAGCACACTTTTGGGCTTTTCCTGCATCAAATACGGATCGGCAATAAAATCGCTTTGTACTGCTGCATTATCCAAAACTACAGTTTTCCAAGTCCGCTTAACATAGTTGACCACAGCAGCAGGAACCTCGTCGCTGGCTGACAGCGGTACATATATTGAGATGACATCTTGATTGAAGGAGGCTACAGCTTCGATCGCGAGATTCCCATCCTTAAGCAACAGGAGAACTGCTTTTTTTGCCCCGGCATTTTCCATCACCACACACATCAGTGCAGCCAGTAATTTTTCTAATTGAATTTCACTCGATAGTGTTTGGGAGGCTTTGAGAATAGTCGCGAAATCGAGGGCTTCGTAAATACTGCTACTGCTAGATAGAGTTGTGTGCCAGGTTTGATGTAAAACTGACGATTTATTGCTTGTTTGGAGGCGACTTTCGCTGATTCCAAAACGATTTTCTCTTGCCTGCAATATGGGAGCAAGAAGTTGGGGATAGCGTTTTTCTAAGTCATCGATTTTGGCTTTCGCACCCCAGCGAGCATAACAGTAGTAGGCTTCTTGCATATAAGCTTGCGCCACTTTTTCTTTGCCCCAGTCGAGGTAGAATTTAGCTGCTAGTTCGTTAGCGAGAGCTTCTTCTTGGATGTATTCGTTTTCTTTCGCTCCAGAAATGGCGCGATCGTACATTTCAATAGCTTCTGCCCTCTGTCTGGCAACTCGGTATTTCTCTGCTTCTACCAACTGCCACTTATGCAAATAATTCATGGGGGCGTGTTCTGCCCAATGCTGCAACTTCCTTTGATTTTCCTGAACTCGTTGCCGCTGCGTTTCTAACTGAGTCTCGGACTCAGGAGTGGCAAGGGCTATGAGTGAGTCATAGAAATATAAAACAGCTTCGGAAGTAAGTCCTAGGCCTCCCGCTATATACTGTCTTGCTCGATCGACATCTGCCCAGGCCCCAGCAATGTCTTCCAGCAGGAATCTCAACGTCGTCCTGTACAGATAGAAGGTGTAGAGTCGGTACAAATCGTTAGAGGCAAGCGACTGAGAAACCAGCTTCTCCTCATAGCGTTCCTCTTCAAAGGAAATCTCAAACTTGTTTGGATTACCCAATAAAAACAGCGTTGTTTCCCAATAAATCGAACAATAATTTGCCGTCGTTAGTTGGTTGAGGTCGAGTAATTGCTGACGGTATGCCCGAATTTGGGGCTCAAGTTCTGCCAAAGGTTGACCGCACCAGTAGGAATTTAGACCAAATCCATGGCCATTATGCCCGACAAACTCTAGATTGCCTGTTTCTAATCCGGCTTGATAGCCTGCCTGAAAAATGGGGAGGGTCTCCCGCAAATGCGATTTGCGATGGTACAACATGGCTCCGATCACAACACAAGTTGCAGAGCGAATATTTTTGGCATCCGCCCCACTGGCAAGACGATAAGCTAATCGGCCAAATTGATCGCCTACCGTCACATCTTGTAGAAAGTTGTTGAGAATCCCCCCATAAAAACTATAGCTATAAGCTGAAGTACGACTGTTGCCATATTGGATAGATAAATTTACCTGTAAGGCAGTCACCAGTGGAAACAAAGACGAACCAACCAGATAACAAGCTGACACCATACTTGCCGCCACTTGCATCGCAGCCAGCTTTTGGGGGTTTACCATCGCTGGCAGATCGAATAACTCTTCAATCGGTCGATCGCCGATCGAGGTATTAATTTCCTGCACTGCTTGCTGAATATCTTCTGATGTAGGGCTATCGGGCCATTCAACTCCTAATTCTTTGAGAATCAACAAACCGATAGCAATTGCTTCTAAAAACTTGTTCTGGGACGATAATGCTTGAATTTTGACGGTGTAAACGTTCACTCGCTCTAGGGGAGTTCTGGTATGATGAATCACAGTGTCAATCCACCGATCCATCTGGTCAAATTCGCCACAGAGTGAAGCCACTTCTACTGCTATGTCGTGCAAGTTCAAGGTCATCTCGTACTGTCGTTGCCAAGCGCTCTCTCCCAGCAAATTTAGCCCGATCGCAGCATACTCGCGAGCAGCTTGATAAGCAGTAGCGCCTCTGGCTTTGCGGCAAGCCGTGAGGTTGAGTTGGGCCAGATCGGATCGTTCTGTTTGGTCTTCAATCAGCGCAATACCATAATTCAACTGATTGACAACTGAAAAAATTTGCTCTTCTATAGCTGCGGGTGAAATTTGCTGGATCAGCAATTGTCCAATCTGATAGTGAACACGCGATCGCTCTTGTTCGGGAATTAAAGAATAGGCGGCTTGCTGAACGCGATCGTGCAAAAACTTGTAATTCACCACCTCCGAATTTTCGGCTTCCTCCCGTCTTTCTCGCCCCATATAAAACTTGTAGACTTCACTTTCAGGCAGGATTAACCCCTCTTGCAAAGCCTTCCACAAATCCGCCGCCGTTTCCGTTTCCAATTGCTGGGAGACAACTGCCAAAGTCCCCAAATCAAACTGATTCCCAACACAAGCAGCCAACTTCAACACATTCTGAGTCCCTGGCGGCAATTTTTGCAACTGCAACGCCATAAACTCGACCACATCATCCGTCAGCGCTGCCTCCCGAACTCGCACAATATCGCATTGCCAATAACCAGCAACCCGGTCAAACTCAATCAGCCCATCCTGATGCAGTGCTTTGAGAAACTGCGTTGCAAAAAAGGGATTTCCTTGGGTTTTTTGTGCCGCCAAATCAGCCAAAGGTTTTGCCCAAGATGGATCGCAATTGAGCGTATCAGCAACCAAATGATTTAGACTTTCTGAACTCAACGGTTCCAGCGTCAGAGTATTCACCGTCGCCCCAGCTTTGACCGCTGCATCCAGTGTCAGCATCAACGGATGTGCTGCAAATACTTCATTATCTCGGTAGGCACCAATTACTAATAAATAGCCGGTTGCTGACTCGGCAACCAGCAGTTGCATTAACCGCAGCGAGGCGGAATCAGCCCACTGCAAGTCATCCAAAAACATCACCAGGGGATGTTCTGGTTTGGTGAACACGCGAATAAAATTTTGAAACAGCAAATCAAACCGATTTTGGGCGGCCGTTCCTGATAATTCGAGTGCGGGCGGTTGTGGCCCAATAATTCTTTCAAGTTCGGGAATTACTTCAATAATGACTTGTCCGTTATCGCCAAGTGCTTGCAATATTTGAGTTTGCCAATTTTTCAACTCCTGGTCGCTTGCGCTCAACAATTGTCCCATTAAATCTCGAAATGCTTGGACAAAAGCTGAGAAAGGAATGTTGCGGTTAAATTGGTCGAATTTGCCTTTGATGAAATAGCCGCGCTGGCGAGCAATTGGTTTGTGAACTTCATTGACAATTGCAGTTTTCCCAATCCCAGAAAAACCCGCGACTAACATTAACTCACAGCCTCCACCCTTTTCTGATGGCTGCTGGGAAAAACCTGCTACTCGATCGAATGCTGCGAGTAATTCGGCAACTTCGGTTTCGCGACCGTAGAGTTTTTCGGGTATGAGGAAGCGATCGCCCGCATCCCTCTGCGCGATCGTAAAACTCTCTATCCTACCGTTTTCTTCAAGTTGCTGCAAACAAAATTCTAAATCGAATTTCAGTCCCAACGCACTCTGATAGCGGTCTTCGGCATTCTTTGCCATTAATTTGCTGACAATCTCCGAGAGTACCGGCGGGATTTCGGGATTGATTTCATGCAGTGATGGCGGTTGCTTGGCAATATGACAGTGTACCAATTCCATCGCATCGTTGGATTGAAACGGCAATTGTCCCGCCAGCAATGCGTAAAAAGTCACCCCCAAAGAGTAAAAGTCTGTCCGGTAGTCAATCCCCCGATTCATCCTTCCCGTTTGTTCGGGAGACAAATAGCCGAGTGTCCCTTCCAGCACGTTAGGATTCATCAGGCTTTGAGTTTCCCTGGGCAGCAAGGATGCAATACTAAAGTCAATGAGTTTGACGTGTTTTGTATGCGGATTAATTAAAATATTGGCTGGTTTAATGTCTTTGTGAATTATCCGGTGGCGATAGAGTATATCTAATATATTGCTCAGGTCGATCGCCATTTGCAAAAACTCGCTCAGAGTCGGTGCAGTTTCCCCTTGTTCCATCCATTCATTCAGAGGAATTCCCCCAAAGTCTTCCATTACCAGCGCATAGCTGTTGTGGTAGGTTTCCAAGCTGTAGGTTTCGATGATTCCGGGCAAGTTGAGGTTTTTGGCGATCGTGTACTGATTGCGAAATTGCACCAGTTCGTTGAAGCTGGGATACTCGTTCCGCAAGACTTTGATGGCGACTGGCTTTTTGTCGTCAATACGGAAAGCTCGATAAACTAGGGTGCGAGTTCCTGAGTAAATGCGATCGAGAATTTGATAACCTGTCAATGAAAAATTTATAGTTGCCATAGTTTTATTCTTCCCGTCATCCACGGGTTATTTCCACTTTAACAGAAGCCAATACAGTTTCGCCGTCCAGTAATTGTTAAATTAATATGAAATCGATCGCTCAATATTTGTGATAGGGTTCACTGAAATAAAGCACTTTTTAAACTGAGTCAGTCCTAGGTTTATTAAAAATTAAATATCCTCATCCATAGGGGAATAGTGAATAATAAACTAACGCAGCCGAGGCCGATCGCAGTTACGGCTAATTCGCGATCGAGATTGAAAGCTTCTGCCAGCAATGTAGTACCAAAAGCAGGAGGCATTGCCATTTGCAACACTAGCAAAAGTCGCGGCGCGCCCCCGACCCCAAAAAACGTTAATCCCGCGCCAATTACCAAGGGAATAAACAGCATTTTAATCGCCAGACAAGCCAAAACTTGTTTGATGTTGTGCAAGGAATTCAACTTGCTCAACTGCATCCCGATCGTAATTAAAGCTAAAGTAATTACAGTCCAAGCGCCTGTTGTTAACAACTCTGCGATTTGTGCCGACAGCGGCAAGCTGCGCGAGACAAACCCTAGACCAAAAGCCCACAGTGCCGGATTCTGAAAAATTGCCCGCAGGGGACTTAACCAACTCTGACGCCGATCGCTTTTACCGCAGTGAGAAGCAATAGCAACTCCCAGTATATTGATTCCCATAGTAGTGCCTAGCAAGTCGTAAAACAACGCCCAGGCAAAGTGTTCCGCGCCTAATAAGGACAAGGTGACGGGAATGCCTAAAAAACCCGTATTACCCACCATCGTTGCCAATAAGAAGCTGCCTTGAGTGGGCAAACTCCAAGCGGTGGTGTGTTCCGGGCTATTTTGGGCGATCGGATTAAGAGTCTTGAAACGTTCCTCGCCGACACCGAAATTTATCAAAATCCAAGCGAGTCCTCCACCTGCTAGAATTGCCGCCCAAGCTATCAGCGGCGCCATCCAAATAGCGCCCGACAAATTGGCGCGGCGGATAAAAGCAACAATGCTCAATGGCGTGCCAAAGAAGAAAAGAAACTTGGCTAAATATGTAGAATAGCTTCTTGGTAGCAGGCGGCCGAGAATGAATCCGAACGCCACCCACCCGATCAGGTTTAGATAAAGTTTGAGCAGCGGATTTTCTAAATAAAGCATGATTGACTAAATATTTACTAAATACTTACGCATATCCACTACTTTTGCCAAAAAAGCCCACATTTACCCTACCGCCGCAGTTTTCCCTGGCACCGCAGCGCTAAATATTAATGCTTATTCCGCCTCGCAGATAATTTTCCATACAGGCCTTGACATCCACAGAAGCGCGTGTAATGATGAGGTTGAGGAATAAATCAACATAGGTTAAAACTATGGCACGGCAAGCAAAACAATCGTCTCAAGTCAAAAGTTCCAGCAGCCAAGCAGCCTCCAATACTCGCACCAAATTTACCCTCTACAATTTTGCCGGAAACGCAAAGGCATTCTATCTAGTCGATCGCATTAATTTAGAAAGAAAGCCCGGCGATATCCCAGAAAAATCCGTCGCTCACAGCATCATCATCATCGACCGTTCCGGCTCAATGTATTATGACTTAAAACCGCTGAAAGAAACCCTAATCAAGCTTTTGACCTTAGACGAGTACAACAATTACCAGCTAATTGTCAGCCTGATTTCCTATGCTGACAAGGGGGACGTAATTTGTCATTTCCAGCGAATTCCCATTCAAGAAGTGCTGAAGCTTGACTCTCCATACATCAAAGAAATTCAAAAAATCCACACGGCTGGCTGTACCTGCATATCGCAGTCGATGCAACTCGCTAAATCTCTGGTTAAAGCGGGAGAAATGACAGCGATCAATTTGCACACAGACGGCTATGCAAATGACCCCAGTGCCAATTCGGAAGCTGCAAAACTCGGGGAAATTTGCGAAGAACTCAAAGACATGGATGTGTTTGCCAACACGATATCCTATGCCTGTGCTGACTTCAAACTTCTCTCCAAAATCGCCAACACATTATCGGGAAATTGCATCCGCGCTGGCGAAGTCAAAACGGTTTACAATGCTCTTTACGACAGCACAAAACTGTTAGGCAGTTCCGTTGCGCCTGCGCTGGAAGAACCGTTAATTAAGGAATACGATTATCAAGTTTTTGTTTCCAAAAGCGGTAAGAAAATCAACGGTTCATCGAATACGCTGAAAATCTGCGGGCTGAAAGCAGAGGATCGGGGACTTTTTTACAAATATCAGAAAGTAGCCAAAGATGAGTATGACAAACTAGATGTTCCCGTTGCTCAAACTGATGAGTCGGTGTTTGCTTTTGCGAAAGCTAACCTCGCTGACGGCAATTTAAATACGGCTAAGTATGCGCTGGCGAGCACCTTCGATGCTACTTTGACCCAAAAACACGCTAAAGCTTTGACAAATGCCCAAATAGCCGAGTTTGCGGAAGATTTGGAACAGGCTGTTTTTGCGCCTGAGGTGTTGAAAAATCATGAAATTGGCGATCGGGTAAAAGTCAGCGAGAAAATTTCCCTGCTGGAGTTAATCAAGATATTGGAGGAAAACAGCAACAGCATCATCATCAACTTGAAACACTTGCAAAAAAATTATCAGCGAAAAGGTTTGAAGCGAATTGAGGGAAAGCGAGACGAAAACGGCAACCTTGTCAAGCCTTGGCTGAAAACTGAATTCTTAGATGGTGGCGAATACGTGCAAATGGGTTCATTTGCCATCAATCAAAATACCGCTACCATCAATATGCTGATTACCCGAAAAGCTAAGCTGGTAAAAGTTGAGGATGAAACTTTAATCGCAGAAGTGGCGGGGATTCTAGTTACAGACCTCAATACTTTCAACAATTATACCATTGTCAGCGACGGCGAAGTTAATATTAAGTCGCTGCGAACCAAAATCAGCAGCAAACCAGTGTTTGATTTGCTCAAAAAATGCGGTGTCCTTGAAAAAGACGGTTCGCCCGTGCAAGAATTTGACTTCCGTTCAGAGTACGATATTAAGTTAGAGACTTTGCCGCTAGTGCCTTTTGACGGGCGTTACGGCAGCCTTGACGGAGTGTTTGAGGAACTCGCAGAAATCAAAATTCTCTCTAGCATTCTCTCGGCTCATTTGAAAGAGGAATCCGAGGCTTACACAGCGGAACAATTGGAAGAATTGAAACAGCATTATCTGTCAAAAAGCCTTTACATCAACTTTCCGACGACGACAGAATACACGGAATTAAAAAGTGCGATCGCCAACGGTTCAGTAGATTCGCGAGTCAGCTACAAAATCGACATCGGCAGCAAAAACATCCTCAACTTCGGCAAATTGCACTCTGCCAACAAATTTCTCGATCGCCTTTATGAAGTTTACCACAAAAACACGGGCGAAAAGCTAGCAAAACCGACATTTGACATCACCTTAGATGAGCCTGTTGTCTTCGCACACAAAACGCTGTCATCCCGAACAAAAATTACCAAAGTTGACGACTTGATGAAACTAATTTTCGATGAGTTTTTGGGGTTGGAGGATAACGGAATTGTTAGCGCTACTTTAGCCAAAGTGGGTGCAGATAGTTTGCTGCGCCTTTTGCAAGCGAAATGGCAGGGAGAAGATGTCAAGCGAGACGAATTTGTCGTTGCTTTAGCTAATGCGAATGAGCGACTGGAAGCTTATGCTGAAAAAGTGTACAGGGAAAAAGTTTCACCGCTGGTTTTCTATATCGGTTCTACCGGACTTATCCCGGATGAAATGGAGGCAAAAGCGGCGACTGCTGAGGAAATTAATTCTAAATACGGCAACTTGCAATTTTCTAAAGATGAGCAAGAGGGGATGTTTTTTGAAGTGGGAGACTGCATTATTAGCGTGTATGCTAAGAATGAGTATTTCACGGTAGGGAAGTAGGAATTAGGGTGGGCATTATTTGCCCACCTTGCTCCAATATGGTTGATTGAAATTAACCGCAAAGGCGCAGCGGTGGCGACTAGGAAATAGGTAGATGGGACAAGTGTTAGGTTGCCAAGACGAAAGGAGCGATCGCAAATCTTCTATGATGGGAGTAGAACAAGAGTTTGAGTGTGTGCAATTGCTTAGCTTTTAGCTTTATGCCAAGTCATCACTAGATACTTACGATCGTGTTCAACCCCATAACCAGTAGATAAAAACTCGTGTTTATTATAGAAATCAACCGCTATTTTATTCTCCTCATAGACTGCTAAACTAATTGGAGATTTGCAGTTTTGTTTAACCTGCTTCATCAATTTAGTTCCGCAGCCTTTGCGTTTCTAATCTTTCAAAATATATAAACAATTTAATTTTGTCTTATCCTTATACTCACGAGCAAAGGCAAATCCAATTACTACATCACCATCCACTATAACCCATGCTTTAATAGACCATTTCTTAATCTTATTATCTTGACCTTTATCTTCACCTTTGCCATTCAATAAATTCTTTTCTAGAGCATCTAGTACTTCCTGTAAAGCATCATTAGGCACCAAGCCTAGTGATTTTTCTTCTGTTTTAAATATTTCTAAAACTTCAGTAAGATGAATTGATTTATTAGACCTCTTGCGAAAGTGCGATCGCTTTGGTAAAATAAAAGAAAAAATTAGCTTAATAATATGAATTACGAACAATTACAAAACTTAACCCCCAAAGGCTTTAAACGCTACTGTGGAGTACATCAAGAGACATTCAAAGAGATGGTAAAAATAGTCAAAGCGGAAAAAATATTTCAAAAAAAATTAGGAAGACCAAGTAAATTGTGCGTAGAAGACCAAATATTAATGACATTATCCTATTTGCGAGAATATCCTATTTTCATCTGGGAATTAAATTGGGTATTAATGAATCAAATGCTTATAGAATTGTAATTAGAACTGAAAAAGTTTTAATCAAATCAGGTTTATTTAATTTACCTGGTAAAAAAATCTTTGTCTAAGTCAAAATGAGATAGAAACTGTAGCGGTAGATGTGTCAGAGCATGAAATAGAGCGTCCCCAAAAAAAGCAAAAGAAATATTATAGTGGCAAGCAAAAATCTCATACAATAAAATCGCAAGTTTTAGCCAACAAAAAAATGGAGAAATAATATGTACAGCTTTTAGTAAAGGGAAAACGCATGATTTTAGTTTGTTTAAAAAAAGCAAAGTTCGGATGATAAAGAACTTGAATTTTTAGGTGATAAAGGTTATCAATGAATTAAAAAGATTCATACTAATAGTAGAACACCGCTCAAAAAAATCAAAAACCAAAAACTGAGTCCAGCCGAAAAACTTTTCAATCGGCAACTAGCAAAAGACAGAATTATTATTGAAAACATACATCGAACTTTAAATATATTTAGAATACTTTCCTCAAGGTCTCGGAATCGAAGAAAACGCTTCGGATTAAGATTTAATGTCGATCGCTGGTATTTATAATTATGAACTTTCTTGGAAGACAAACTAGCGATCTCCTAAGACTTTCGCAAGAGGTCTATTGTCCTGGTTGGAAGGTAGCGATCGCCCGTGTTTGGTTGACAACGTGCCAGCAGTTGTGCTAAATTTGGCAGGAGGCGAAGTTGGAACGAATTATAGATAGGGTTTGAGTAGCAATGGATACTGTGGGTGAAAGTATTACAAACAGACAAACAAAAGTGTTACAACTAAAAGCCTCAACTACAGATTGAAGGTTTGAGCCTTTTGTAATACGTGAAAATACAAATATGTATTACAGTCGCCAACAGTATCAGCGGCTACACAGGGTGGTTAATTTAATAATGATTCGATTCACTACTATTAGAGTTAATTAAGGAAGTTGATGCAACCGCCTAGTAATTTGCCCACTCCTAAGAAAATTATTTATCTAGACTATTTGCGCCTATTCGCTTGTTTAGGAGTTTTTGCCTGCCACTTGTGGGTAGGAGGAATTTTACCTAATGCAAGCAATGTTACTAAAAACCTGAGCAATCTAGCTGAGGAATGTCTAGGCATTAAAGGTGACTCTTTGTATCGATGTGGTTTTGACAGCCTTTTTCTGTTTCCTAGTAATAGCGGGGATCACCTCTTATTTAACTTTTTTAACTTTGTATTTGGACTAGGTTATCAAGCAGTTCATCTTTTTTTCATTCTAAGCGGTTTCGGATTAACCCTCTCCGCGCTTCTTGTGGAAAAGAAGACTGATCGCATCCGTTGGTTTGGTTTTATTAAGAAAAGATTCATCAGGTTATATCCATCATATTGGCTCATTTTAGCAATTTATCTTCTCCTAAACTTCTTTCAGTATTCCAGCTTTCTAGGATTACTTAAAACCTATGTAAAAGGTGCCATATTTCTTGATGTTATTCCTGCAACCTGGTACATCCCTATTCTTTTGCAACTTTACTTACTCTTTCCATTCCTCTTCTATTTTCTTAAAAAGCTATCTATAAAAAACTTTTTACTTCTTAGCCTACTGGTTAAAACAGTGAGCAGCGCAATTATTATCACTACATCGTTACTGGCGTTTGATAAAATTTTAGGGTTTGGCTATGGAGGACTTGCCCCTGGAGGAATTGCTTTAACTAGATTGTTTGAGTTTTGTTTTGGAATGGCGATCGCAAAACACTGGTTTACTCATGAACGTTCTGTTGATGCGTTTACCGTATTTCAAAAACCTAAGGCAATCATCTTGGGAATTTTCCTAGAATGTTTAGGCATTTTTCTTTCTTTGAAGTACACTGCAATACGCTTTATAGATCATGATATCCCTGTCGGTCTCTTTATCTCTGATGCCTTTATAGGCATTGGAATTTTTATTATTTCTCTAAACCTCGTATTTCTAGTTGATGGTTTGTTAAAGAGCAAGAGTAAGGCGTGGCTTGATTTAATCAGTAATGGAACTTACGAAGCATACCTAGTCCACAGCATAGTATTAAGCTATTTCCTAACTTTATTGATTAAGCCTTCACTGCAATTTTTAAGCTCCACCGCCAGCTATCTCATAGTCTGCCTTTTATATTTGATAATTCTTCTAATCTTTTCCTCCCTAACTTTGTCTCTAGGTTGTTGGCTATTTAACCTCAAATCATATCTACTTCAAAAGTGGTTTTTGCTATTTAATTCCTAGTTGTTGTAGACCGCAATCATAATCGTTTGGAACCACAGTCAAGTTTTTTTGAGACCACATTAGACCTCTTGCGAAAGTGCTCGCGTTCTAGGTAAAATAAAAGAAATAATTAGCTCCCATAAGATGAATTACGAACAAGTACAAAAGTTAAACCCCGCCGACTTTAAACGGTACTGTGGACTACATCAAGAGACATTCAAAGAGATGGTAAAAATAGTCAAAGCAGAAAAACTTTTTCAAAAAAAATCAGTCAGACCAAGTAAATTGTGCGTAGAAGACCAAATCTTAATGACATTATCCTATTTGCGGGAATATCCTACTTTTTTTCATCTGGGAATTAAATGGGGTATTAATGAATCAAATGCTTATCGAATTGTAATTAGAACTGAGAAAGCTTTAATAAATTCAGGTTTATTTAAATTACCTGGCAAAAAAAATCTTTATCAAAGTCAAAATGAGATAGAAACTGTAGCGGTGGATGTGTCAGAGCATGAAATAGAGCGTCCCAAAAAAAAGCAAAAGAAATATTATAGTGGCAAGCAAAAATATCATACAATAAAATCGCAAGTTTTAGCCACCACAAAAAGTACCGAAATAATATGTACAGCTTTTAGTAACGGAAAAACGCATGATTTTAGTTTGTTTAAAAAAAGCAAGATGGGGATGAATAAAGAACTTGAACTTTGAGGTGATAAAGGTTATCAAGGAATCAAAAAGATTCATAATAATAGTAGAACCCCTATCAAAAAAACCAAGAAGAAAGAACTGACTCAAGCAGAAAAAGTTTTAAATCGCCAACTGGCAAAAGAAAGAATTATTATTGAAAATATACATCGAAGTTTAAATATATTTAGAATACTTTCATCCAGATATCGGAATCGAAGAAGGCGCTTCGGATTAAGATTTAATGTCGATCGCTGGTATTTATAATTATGAACTTTCTTTAAAGACTAAATTAGATATCGCCTGAGACTTTCGCAAGAGGTCTATTATACTTTCTGATTTGTCCAACCATAGTTGATTTGTTCCCCAAATACAGTGAGCGCAATAAATGCCTAATGTTTTAGCGATTTCTGGCCTGATTAGGGCATCTTGAGGATGTCAAGTTGAACTCGCAATCTCCCTAGCAGCTTCTCGCAGCCGCTCCACATCGCGCATCGGTGGTATACCAAAGAGCCGCTTGTACTCTCGGTTGAAGTGCGAGGAATCGTCATAACCCACACGGTAGGCAGCACTGGTAGCGTCAAGGTTTTGCCCCAGCATCAGACGGCGAGCTTCCTGCAGTCGCAGTTGCTTCTGGAACTGCAAAGGACTCATGGCAGTGACAGACTTGAAGTGATGGTGGAAGCTCGATACACTCATTCCAAGCTCTCGTGCGATGCTTTCAATCCGCAGCGGCTGGTTAAAGTCTTTACGAAGTCGATCGACTGCTCTAGCAATTTGGTGGGTAGAGCCACCCAGAACAGCAATATGACGCAGCCGACTACCTTGCTCTCCCATCAGCAGTCGGTAAATGATTTCCCGCTTAATCAGTGGTGCCAGAACATTAGCTTCAGCAGGGGAATCTAGAAGCCTGACAAGCCGCACCACAGCGTCCAAAAGATTTGCATCCAACGGACTTACGTTAATCGCTTTCACATTGGCATCCCTTTGTGGTGAGGGATCGCCCGCCTCAACCATGACTGAACCAACAAGAGTGGGGTCGAGATCGAGGCGAAGGCCAAGGTACGGTAGCGCCTTAGACGCTTCCTGAATTTGGCTGGCAATCGGCAGTTCGACCGTAGCCAGCAAATAATGCAAAGGGTCGTACACATAGCGATCGTTGCCGAGAAGAACTTCTTTGCTGCCCTGAGCGATCGCACAAAAGGCAGGGATAGAGACACTATGAACGCATTCCGAAGGTGAGGAGGAGCGGTAGAAGTGCAATCCTTTCAGCGGCTCAATCGTCCCATCATGACGGATCGCCTGTGCAATCCGCTCAGTCAGTTCGTCTCTGTGGGCTTGCGCTCTGTCTGCAAAGCGCTTTGCCTGCTGGTCGTTCATTAACGACCTATCGGGCTTTTCACTCGGTTTGGCAGCGTTCATTTCTAAGTTTGCAGGATTGTACAACAATCTTAGACGATCGTTCTATTGCTTGCCCTTGAGGATTCTTAGAATGAAGCTAAAGCAATGAACAACCATTTCGGCTTCTTATAAGCATTCTGGATTTGTATACAAGAGTAAACTCAGTTTTGAAACGATGAACATCAAACGAAGTGGCGCACAGCCTTCTGCCAAGGGACCAGCCGAGTATTTTACCGGCACTGTCCAGGGCGTTCGGTCGCAAAAGGGTCTGTTTGCTGCTCACACTGAATCGAGAGGAAGAAAATGAAACTGCTCACCGCAACGGTCATATCGCTTTCTCTGCTCGCTTAATGTCGCCCTTGATTCCACATTCTAGCCCTTTGGTGTAGTGCGGCTAGATATTATTGATGTTACGTTGGGCTAATTTGAGGTGAACGCCTGATATAGATGTTAGCCAATGCTCATGAAGGAGCGAATTTAAAATGACTAAATCTGTTAGTGAAGACTACCAAATCAGGACAATACTTAGCATCGCCGACAAAAATGGCTTCATTTTGGACGCAGACAACTTAAATATTAACAAATCCGGAATGGACTTCATAACTACGTTTGCTACTGCCAAAGAAGATAATACCAAATGGGTATTGCGATTTCCCAGAAGACTTGATGTTCTTGAGCGTATGTATTATGAAAGAGAAGTTCTTGAACTGGTTAAAAGCCAAGTCGATGTGAGCGTTCCCGTCTGGAAAATTGTTTCGGATGAACTGGTTGCCTATCCGCTATTAAAGGGAATTCCTGCCGGAACCATAGATCCAGATATCGGCGATTATGTATGGTACATCGATCCGAAGTCCCCGCCTGCTGTATACATTTCTTCGGTGGCCAAAACACTGGCGCAACTCCACAGAACACACATTGAGGTAGTGAAACAATTCAGTATCCGAGTTCAAACAGTCGATCGAGTGCGGCAATCTATGGCAGAGAATATGGAGAAGACCAGAGAACTGCTTGGTGTTTCTGATACACGCTGGGCACGTTGGCAGGACTGGATTGCCAATGATGCCTTGTGGCCTCAGCATTCGGCTTTGATTCACGGAGACTTTCACCCTGGTCATACGCTTGTGGACAAAGACGGAAATTTGATGGGACTAATCGATTGGACAGAAGCCGCAGTAAGCGATCCTGCCAAGGATTTCGTCTGTTTGTATGCCATCTTCGGCGAGCAAGTTCTCCAGGATGTGCTTGAGCATTACCAAACTGCTGGTGGGATTGTATGGTCTTATATGAAGGAACACATCATAGAACTCTGGAATGCTAATCCCGTGGAATACGCCTTATTCGCCTTGCTAACTGGAAAGGAAGAACATATAGCCGGGGCTCGATCCTCTTTAGCTTGGAGTGGATGATATTGGTTCAATACGGGTGGCCGCCGAGATACCTGCAAATTGGGACAGGTTGTAAATAAATATTGCACAGAAGCGCCTTCGGTGGGTGCAGAGCGTTAGAAGAGTCGGCGCGAAAAACAAACACTTGTCCAGGGATTGTTTGAGAATTTTGCAAGGAGAATTATGGACGATAATCAAGAACCGACAGATTTCAGTTCAACCGAGAGCGATTCGCAGCTCAGCGCGGACGAAGAAACACTGCTCGACCAACTCGGTATTACCGGCGCTTCTCGCCGCAAATTCTTGGGGCAAAGCATGGCTGCCCTACTCGGCACCTTCGCCTTCCACCTGCTGGCTAAAGAGGAGGCCTTTGCCACGCTCGCCGCTGCGCCCGACGCCGTGTTCGCCCCGACCCCTGGGGTTGAAAACGCCGTTAAGGTTCTTTTAAAAATCAACGGCTCGACCCAACGCCTGGAAGTGGATTCGCGGACGGCGCTGCTCGACGCCCTGCGCGAAAGACTTGGATTGACCGGCACCAAAAAAGGATGCGATCAAGGACAGTGCGGCGCTTGTACGGTGATCGTTGACGGGCGCCGCGTGCTTTCTTGTCTGACACTTGCCGCTAGCTGCGAGGGGAAAGAGGTGACGACCATCGAAGGGCTCGCTGACGGCGACAATCTTCATCCGATGCAGGCGGCGTTTATCAAACACGACGGCTTCCAGTGCGGCTACTGCACGCCCGGGCAGATATGTTCGGCGGTGGCGCTTCTGCAGGAAGCCAAAAACGGCGACGCGAGTCACGTCACTAACAATTTGCGGACGAGCACGCAGAATTTAAGTCTCTCTGATGAAGAAATCAGAGAACGCATGAGCGGCAACATTTGCCGTTGTGGTGCGTATCCGGGAATCGTTGCGGCAATCAGAGAAGTTCATTCCGGGCGCGAAACAGCCCAGGCTTGGCATTTCGCGACCGATGAAGAAATTGCCGTTGCATTGAATGAGGGGGGCAAAGCCGATGAAATCGTTTAAATATTCAAGTGCAACTGACGCGGCAAGCGCCGTTCGCACCGTTTCCGCCAATCAAACGGCAAAGTTTCTCGCAGGCGGGACAAATTTGGTTGATTTGATGAAAGAATACGTCGAGCGTCCCAGCGAACTTGTTGACATCTCAGGTTTGAATCTGGCGGAAATTCGATCGACCTCGAACGGAATTTCGATCGGCGCGTTAGCCAAAAATACCGACACGGCTAACCATCCGCTCATCAGGCAAAATTACCCGCTTCTGTCAATGGCGATTTTAGCCGGCGCCTCCGCGCAGCTTCGCAATATGGCGACCAACGGGGGAAATTTAATGCAGCGCACCCGTTGCCAGTATTTTTACGACATCGCTATGCCCTGCAACAAACGCGAACCCGGCAGCGGATGCGGAGCGCTTCAGGGGCTCAATCGAATTCATGCCATTTTTGGCTACAGCGACAAATGCGTGGCGACTTACCCGGGGGATATGGCGAATGCGCTTTATGCGCTTGACGCGGTAGTGAGGATTCGCGGCACGAACGGGCAAGAACGCACAATCGCGCTCCAGGATTTTCATCGCTTGCCCGGTAACACCCCTGAAAAAGATAACAATCTTCAGCATGGGGAATTGATCGTCGCGATCGAAATGCCGAAGAATAACTTCGCCAACAAGTCTTATTACCTAAAAGTTCGCGATCGCGCTTCCTATGCTTTTGCACTGCTTGCCGTGGCTGCTGCTTTAGAAACAAGCGGCAACACCATCAAACAGGCACGCGTTGTTTTGGGCAGCGTCGCGCATAAACCTTGGCGTTCGCCCGAAGCCGAAAGAGTTCTGATCGGAAAACCTGCGACGGAAAAAACTTTTGAGGCTGCTGCCGAAGCGGCTCTCAAAGATGCGAAACCGCTTGAACATAACGGTTATAAAGTCGAACTCGGAAAACGCGCCATTGTTCTGGCTTTGCAGCAAGCGATGACCAGCGGTGCGGCGTAATTAGGGAGGATAAAAGAAATGGCAAGATACATCGGAAAAGAAATGAGCCGCGTGGACGGCGTTGCAAAAGTTACGGGCAAGGCTAAATACGCTGCGGAATTCAAGGTTCCCAATCTCGCCTACGGTTTTATCGTGACGAGCACGATCGCCAAAGGCACGATCAGATCGATCGATACGGCGGAAGCGAGCCGTGCGCCGGGAGTGATTCACATCCTCACCCACGAAAATTACCCGAAGCCTGCGCCGCCGGCTGCTCCGGAACTCAAGCCGGAGATCAACACAGATGTGCCTGATAAATCGTTTCGCGCCCTGCAATCGAATCAGATTTTCTTCAATATGCAGCCGATCGCGCTCGTGCTGGCTGAGACATTCGAGCAGGCGCGTAATGCCGCGCGCCTGGTAAAGGCGACTTACAACGAAGAAAAGTCGATGACCGATCTGGAGAGTTCCTTGGACAAGGCTTTTCTTCCAACTCCCGAAAGCGCCGTAAAACAGCGAGGCAATCCTGTCGAAGCTTTAAAATCTGCGCCCGTGAAAATCGAAGCCGAATATACGATTCCGATCGAGCATCACAACCCGATGGAGCCGCACGCCGCGATCGCTTTCTGGGAAAACGATAAGCTGACGATCTTCGATAAAACCCAGGGCGTTTATGTGGTTCGCGAGCATTTGGCGACGAGCTTTAACATTCCCGCAGAAAACGTTCACGTGATTTCCCCGTTCGTCGGCGGAGCGTTCGGTGCTTCTCTGAGACCGAATTATTATCCGGCGCTGACGGCAATGGCGGCGCGCGTTATCAAGCGTCCTGTGAAAGTGGTTTATACCAGGCAGCAAATGTTTACCGGACACGGGTATCGTTCGCACACCTGGCAGAAAGTTTCGCTCGGGGCCGAAAGAAACGGCAAGTTGACGGCGATCGTTCATGACTCCAGGAATAACTCGTCAACTTACCAAGAATGGGTGGAAAATACGACGACTTTTTCGCGCCCGCTGTATGCTTGCCCTAACGTAGATACAAAGCAGCAAATCGTTAGAACCGACTTGGCGACTCCTACCTCAATGCGTGCTCCGGGCGCCGTGTCCGGAATGTTTGCGATCGAATCCGCGATGGACGAACTGGCTTACGCGCTGAAAATCGACCCGCTCGAATTAAGGCTGATAAATTTCACCGATGTCGATCTAGATAGCGGGAAACCTTACTCAAGCAAGGCTTTGCGCGAGTGTTACCGGCTCGGCGCCGAAAAGTTCGGCTGGAAAAATCGCAATTCTGAGCCGCGTTCCATGCGGGATGGACGGCTTCTGGTCGGTTGGGGAATGGCGACCGGAATTTGGGGCGCGTTTCAGCGACCGGCATCGGCAAAAATCACTTTGAAGTCCGACGGCACCGCGCACGTCGCGAGCGCCACGGCGGACATCGGGCCGGGAACGTACACGGTGATGACTTCGATCGCCGCCGAATACCTCGGTTTGCCCGCCGAAAAGGTCAAGTTTGAACTTGGGGACACTAATTTTCCGCCAGCTCCGGTGCAGGGTGGTTCATTTACCACAGCGAGCGTCGGCTCGGCGATTTATGAATCGGCACAAAACATTAGACGGAAACTGTTGGATTTGGCTAATAAAGATGCGGCTTCGCCTTTTTTGACGGCGAAAATCGAAGATGTCGAGATGCTTGACGGAAAGCTGCAAATCAAAAACAATTCGTCGCAATCGATAAATATTTCCGAGTTAATGCGACGGAACAATCTGACCGAGCTTGTTGACATCCACGAAGCCAAACCCTCGCCGGAAAGAGAAAAATACGCAACCGGCGCGCATGGCGCGCAGTTCATTGAAGTGAAGGTTGACCCGGATGTCGGGACTGTCCAGGTCACGCGCGCAATTGAAGTGACCGCCTGCGGCAAGATCATGAATCCGAAAACTTCGCACAGCCAGGAAATCGGCGGCGTTGTGTGGGGCATTGGTATGGCGCTGCAAGAGGCGACTGAAATCGACCATCGTTACGGGCGGATCATGAATCCGAATTTGCAGCACTATCACGTGCCGGTTAATGCCGATATCTTGGAGATCGAAACGATATTCGTTGAGGAGGACGATAAAGTCGTCAATCCGCTCGGTGTCAAGGGCATGGGCGAACTCGGCATGGTCGGCATCCCGGCGGCGATCGCCAACGCTGTTTTTCATGCCACGGGCAAACGCATCAGGGACCTGCCGATTACGCCGGACAAGCTGCTGTGAGTTAGGTCATTTGTTGAATGAAGTGCCAGCGCTAGTCGCAGCGATCGCCTCCGCGAACCTCAGGGGGCACGGTGCGCGCTGGCAACGGTGGGGAGTGTGGAAGAATCTTCGTACCGTCGCCTTGGTGCAACGCATGGGAAGGGGTGCAAGACTGGTCCAGAAAAAAGTGAATTATAGATATTGAACTATTATGTAGTGTGCTATATAATAGTAGTTGACTGGATTTTTAAATGGATAACAACTCGAACATCAACCAACGGCGACAGGTGGGGAGGCAGCTTTCGTTTGCCCTCTATAGTGCGTCGAACCGCGTCATTCGGCTTCATCGGCCCTTTCTTGAGCCTTTGGGCCTGACCTATCCTCAGTTTCTGGTCATGCTCGCTCTCTACGAGGGCACCCCGCGCACTGTTGGGGAAGTAGGGCAAGAACTCGGTATGGATAACGGAACCTTGACGCCCCTCTTAAAGCGCCTTGAGAGCGCGGGGTTGGTGACGCGCACCCGTGACCTGCAGGACGAACGCCGCGTTCTTATCGATCTGACAGAAGCGGGCGAGGCACTCCGCGAGGCAGCGTGCTCGATCCCTGAAAAGATCGAGACGGCCTGCCGTCTCTCCGATGAAGACCTTGCCGAGCTTCGCGACACCTTGAACGGGCTGGCAATACCCCGTTCAGCCAAGGCTCTCGACCACGAACCACCTTCCAACTGACACCATCTTTTGAGGTTTCACGATGTCAAACGCAACACACCTTTCAAACGGTCTCATTGAATTAGAAAATGAACCATCACAAACGCTCTCTTTTGAAGAGACAGTTCGAGCGCGCCGCTCATTCCGCTCATTTTTACCAACACCCGTCCCTAACGCTCAAATAAAGCAAGTCTTGGAAGATGCACAATATTCTCCATCGAATTGCAACACGCAGCCGTGGAACACACACATCGTTTCGGGCGAAAAGATCAAAGAATTGGGCCGCATTCTAACCGAGCAAAACGAAGCGGAGAATTTCACGCCGGATTTTAGCTTCGATATGGAGTGCTTTTATGGCGCCTATAGTGAACGCCGAATTGAACACGGCAAAACCTTTTATGAGGCGATGGGTGTGGCGCGGGGCGACAAGATCGCGCGTCATAAAGCCGCTGCAAAAAATTACACCTTCTACGGTGCACCTCATGTCGCTCTGCTCTTCATGCCTTCCTTTGGAGATAATGTGCGCGTTGGCGGTGACATTGGAATGTATGGCCAGACGTTTTTGTTGTCTCTGACGGCGCGCGGTTTAGGAGGTATTCCGCAGACCGCCATTGGCTTTTTTGCACAGACCATCCGCGAATATTTGGGTATCTCCGATGAACTCAAGCTGATGTTTGCCATTGCGTTTGGCTATCCAGACTTCACAGCACCAGTCAACAGTGTTCGGATGGGGCGCGTTCCCGTCTCAGAGAGCGTGACCTTTCACCATTAAAAAATGTTCGGATGGGGATGATTGGTCATTTAACAGATGTAACCCACAGACCAGAAGTAAAAGCCGCGCTTGTGCCCTACAATCCGGCACTTGGCTGACTAAAGCAACCCCACTTAAAAGGATTACGCGCATCATTTATCGATAGCGCCACAGGAGGAAAAGTGAACATGAACATCGGAATCTTAGGCACTGGCCATATCGGGAAGACTTTGGCACGCAAACTCAGTGCGGCCGGACACGACGTGAAGGTCGCCAATTCGCGCGGTCCCGAGACAATCGACGTCGACATCCTCAAGAACGGTGCCCGTGCGGTCACCTCCGCGGAGGCGGTCACACGGGTTGATGTGGTGATCGTGTCCACGCCGCTTGGCGCCATCCCCCGGATCGCACCACTGTTCGCAGACGTGCCCGCCGAAACGGTGGTCATCGACACGTCCAACTATTATCCCAAGCGTGACGGCGAAATTGCGGCGATCGAAGGCGGGCAGGCCGAGAGCGAGTGGGTCGCCAGGCAGATCGGTCGCCCAATTGCCAAGGCGTGGAACGCGATCGCATCCGCATCCTTCGCCAACAAGGGCGCGCCTGCAGGGGCAGCGGGTCGCATCGCAATCCCCGTCGCCGCCGATGGCGACCGGGAGCGCGACGTGGCGATGACGCTGGTCGACGAAACCGGTCTCGACGCGGTCTATTCAGGCACGCTTGCCGAGTCCTGGCGCCAGCAGCCCGGATCGCCCTGTTACTGCACAGACCTCAGCCGCGAGGAGATGCCTGCCGCGCTCGCCTCGGCGGAACGTGAGCGCTTGCCCAGGCGCCGCGAGCTTGCGATCGAGGCGATCGTGGAGCGGGTGGGTGATAGCACTACCAACCCTGATTCTGACTATGCCGTGCGCCTGACCCGCGCGCTGTTCATGTGAAGGCGGTCATGGGCTGGAGAACAACTTCCCCGCCCGTCACGCCGATCGTCCCGACCGACCACAACAGTGAGACGTGACATGGCTCGTCACACGATCGTCGAGCCGCGCCACGCCTCTTCCCGTTCGACATCCACACAAACAAGCGGAGAGCAATCATGGCGACCGACAACAGCCCACTCATCTTCCTTATGGGCGTCACCGGCCAGACCGGCCGCTTCATTTTGGAGGATTTCGACCGAAACCCGAGCAACGCACGCATCCGTATCGGGGTGCGCAAGCAGGAGGATCTGGAGCGGTTTCGCAATGAAGGTCGCGACGCGGTGCTGTTCGACCTCGACGATCCGCGCACATTCGGGCCTGCGCTCTGCGGTGTCGATCGGCTCAATATCCTGACCGGCTACACGATCGCCATGACGCACCAGACCAAGACGCTGGTCGACGCCGCCAAGAAGGCGGGGGTGAAGCACATCGTCAATCAGGGCGTCTTTGCCAACGACGACTGCACCGACTCGAAATTCTCCTGGTTCGCGCTGGTCGAGTGCTACATCGAGGCCAGTGGCATACCCTGGACGCATCTGCACCCCAATATGTTCATGGATGGAATGTTGAACGTGTCGCCGCCGACGGGCGGTTCGTTCCCGGTGTTCTGGGGAGAGCAGCGGGTCGGCTACATCGCCGTTACAGATATTGCGGCGGTCACGGCCAAGGTCTTGCGCGACGGACCCGACAACCACGCCTCGAAGAACTATTATCTCAGCACCGAGACGATGACGGGGCCCGAACTCGCCATCATGTTGAGCGAGGTCATGGGCCGCACGATCACCTGCGACGTGCGCCATCCAGCGGACATGGAAGCCTTGTTCAAGGCGGGCGGGTTGAAGGTCGAGGACTGGTACGCCAAGAGCTCGATAGAATTCTGCACACAACTGGCCGACGGGCGGCTGGGCTATTTCGGCACGGTGCGCGACGACATCCCATATCTGCTGGGTCGGCCCGGAACCAGTTTCCGTGCTTGGGCGACAGCACACCGGGCCGAACTGCTCGATCTGGTCGATCGGCGCGCCGACGAAACTCCCACGGAATAACCCTCTTTTATCACTAGCGCGGGAGTATAATTCACTCGGGGTAAGACCGGCCCAATTGACATCCACCCCGACCTGAAGGTACGGGGATTCCCAAACCTCACGATTTGAATTTCTGCTTCTTCGCAACTGCCTCCACCCTAAAAGAGATTTGGTCTTATGTTCGCTCCACAGACTAACCCCGCAAGCCCTGCGGTTTTTACGTATCGAATACCAAACGGAATTCTTAGTAGTTTTGATTCTAGGGATGTTTACCATTGCCCTATCCTCTTTTCCCGGTCTACCGATTTTGCTTCGCCGCCAGCCCAAGGCTGAACTTCGCTCGTATAGGCTGTTTGATCCATCGTCTCGGGTGGGTCGTTGACCAATTACATTCTAATATAAAGCCGTCCTAAAAGGACGAGGTTTCTACCCAATTTTCTGATGATGTACAGCAGTGGAATGAGACTCTTACCCAGTACAAGGAAATCGTTTTATGAAGATAGGCATTCTTGGCACTGGCCATATCGGGAAGACTTTGGCACGCAAACTCAGTGCAGCCGGACATGACGTGAAGGTGGCCAACTCTCGCGGCCCTGAGACGATCGAGGCCGATGTGCTGGCTTTCGGCGCACGCGCGGTCTCGACGGTCCAAGCGGTGGAGGACGTTGACGCGGTGATCCTCTCGATCCCTCTCAACCGCATTCCCACAATCGCGCCGCTAATCGCTAACCTACCAGCCGAGACAGTCGTCATCGACACGTCGAATTACTATCCCCACCGCGACGAAAAGATCGATGCTATCGAGGCCGGGCAGGTTGAGAGCCTTTGGGTGGCCCAACAGCTAGGCCGGCCGATCGCCAAGGCGTGGAACGCGATCGGGTCCGGCTCCTTCGCCACCAAGGGCAAGCCTGCTGGAAGTCCTGACCGTATCGCCCTCCCTGTGGCTGCTGACCGCGAGAACGATCGCTCCGTGGCGATGGCCCTCGTCGAAGACACCGGGCTTGATGCTTTTGACGCGGGCACGCTCGCCGATTCGTGGCGTCAGCAACCCGGCACGCCCTGCTATTGCACCGATCTCACGCGCGAACAGATGGCGGCAGCGCTGGCATCTGCCGACGCATCACGATCGCCAAAGCGCCGGGACTTAGCAGTTGCAGTGATACAAGAGCGACTTGGTGACGCTACGACAAATCCGGATGCCGATTTCGGGGTTCGCCTGAACCGTGCGATTTTTATGTAACGTGAGTTCGGGATAAGAAAGGGACAAGAAAGTAAGCTAAAAGTCATCACACCAAAGCTTTACAGGCTTGTCCCATGATTAGTTTAGAAGAAGAATTTTGCAGGATTGTACAATAACTTGCAAGTATCGTTATATCGTGCCCTATGCTGAAGTCCTTATAATCAAACTTAAACAGTGAGATACAAAAATTTTTAGGCTGAGCAATGAAAGAAATACACGATATTATGGCTGCTTTAGAGCAAGTAAAAGATACCACGAAAAAGCTAGCATTGGCAACTTTAGTTAAAGTGGAAGGTTCAACTTATCGCCGTCCTGGTGCGCGAATGTTGATGAGTGCAGATGGCTTGATAGTAGGTGCAATTAGCGGTGGCTGTTTGGAAAGTGATGTATTTGAGAAAGCACAGCAGGTAATGAACACTGGTAGTCCTTGTGTGGTTAAGTATGACTCGACCTCCGAGGAAGATTTAATTTGGGGGTTGGGGCTTGGCTGTCAAGGCATTGCTTATGTTTTGATTGAATCGTTGCCAGTAAACGAGCCGAACCAAATTAGTTTTGTCCACAAATGCCTTGATGGTCGGTTTGAGAGCGCTATTGCAACTGTATTTAATATAGAGGGTGAAAGCAAATCTCAAATAGGCGATCGCTTGCTACTAAATTCAGATATCATCAACCACATCAGCGATGAGGAATTAGCAGCAGCGGTTTTAAGGGATACACAAGCAGCACTTCAACACAAAACCTCGGTAGGGAAACAATATCAGTTAATAGGCGGGAAAGTTGAAGTTTTTATTCAAGTCATTCAGCCGCCGCTGTCGCTGGTAATTTTGGGTGCTGGGTATGACGTTCTTCCCGTTGTTCGCTTTGGCAAACAGTTAGGATGGCATATTACTGTAGTCGATCACCGCCAACGGGAAGCAAGCCGAAAGCGTTTTCAAGAAGCCGATCGAGTTGAATTTTGTTCTCCTCAGGATGTATTAAAAAAAATCGATATAGATGAGCGTACTGTTGCTGTAGTTATGACTCATAATTATTTAGACGACCTGGAATTGCTGAGAGTGTTATTGCCTTCAGGCTTAAAATACTTAGGCGTACTCGGCCCTAAGAAAAGAACAGCCCGATTATTGCAAGAACTACAACAAGAAGGAGTTATCCCCACTCCACAACAGCAACAAAATTTATATAGTCCGGTGGGACTCGACATTGGGGCAGATAATTCTGAAGAGATTGCTCTGGCGATTATCGCCGAAATTCAAGCAGTAACAGCAAAGCATCAAGGTGGTTTTTTAAGAAATCGCACTCTACCAATTCATGATTCTATCAATATAGCAATTCTAAATGAGCCGTAAATTTTTCACCCCACCCCAGCCCTCCCCTTACTAAGGGGAGGGAGTAAGAAATTCACAAATGATGCGAGGATCGCTATAGCAATTCTGAATGAGCCGTAATTTTTTTACCCCACCCCAACCCTCCCCGAACCCGCGGGGAGGGAGTAAGAGATTCACAAATGATGCGAGGATTGCTATAGTCAATAATCAAAAAGTTAATGGCTAATACGAGTATGTTCTTAATAATCAAAAATTCACAACTTGGGTATGGTATTTAAAATTGGTCTAATTATTCTCGCTGCTGGAGCTGCAACCCGCATGGGAAGACCAAAACAATTGCTTTCTTATCAAGGACGCAGCCTGATACTTCATGCGGTTGAAGTTGCCTTAGCTTCTCTGTGCCAACCTATCATAGTAGTCCTGGGAGCTTATGTAGAACAAATTAAACCGGAACTAATGCCAAAGGCAGTGCAAGTTGTAGAGAACTCCCAATGGCAAGAGGGAATGTCTTCTTCTATTCGCGCTGGTATTAGTATGCTACTGAAAACTAACTCTAAACTTGATGCAGTTATCATCTCACTTGCAGATCAGCCGCTAGTTTCTCCCCAGATTTTCAATCTATTGATTCAGTCTTATCAAGAAACGCAAAAAGTAATTATTGCCTCAAAGTATAACGAAACTACAGGTGTACCTGCCCTGTTTAGCAATGCCTTATTTCCAGAACTGATGGAGCTTGAAGGAGATAAAGGTGCAAAAGAATTAATACAAAAATATATAGATACAGGAGTGATTTTGCTAATACCAGAAGCTGCGATTGATATTGATACCCCGGACGATTACAAGCAGTTGCTATTAAAGAATTTTAAAGAGTGAATAGATTATGAAAACTAACGATCGCCAAATTTACCAACAAGTAATTTTGACACACGCCAGAAAACCGCAAAACAAAGGAAAAACTAACCCAGTACATCGTCAACACCGAGGAGAAAATCCCTATTGCGGTGATGTGGTTGATTTAACGCTGGTACTAGATGAAGGAGAAAGTAAAATTGCAGACATTAAATTTGAAGGTGCAGGTTGTGCTTTGTGCCTTGCTTCTGCTGACTTAATGGCGATCGCTATCAAAGGTAAAACTATTTCACAGGTGCTTTTAATGGTAGAACAGTTCCGCGAGATGGTAATGGGAAATACTCAGTTTGAGGCTCCGTTGCAGAAACTCAATATCATGCAAGGTGTTTCCCGATATCCGATGCGGGTTAAGTGTGCAACTTTGGCTTGGCATACCCTCAAAGCGGCGCTGAGTTCGGTTGAAACTAGGAATGAACAGGTATAGTGACATCCAACAGAGGCACATCCAATAAACTCACGTCTATCGCTTTTACATTGGCACCCCTTTGTTGTGAGGGATCGCCCGCCTCAACCATGACTGAACCGACAAGTGTGGGGTCGAGATCGAGGCGAAGGCTAAGGTACGGTTGCGCTTTGGACGCTTCAAGAATTTGGCTGACACTCGGCAGTTCGATCGTAGCCAGCAAATAATGCAAAGGGTCGTATTGATAGCGATCGCTGCCGAGAAGAACTTCTTTGCTGCCCTGAGCGATCGCACAAAAGGCAGGGATAGAGACACTGTGAACGCATTCTGAAGGTGAGGAGGAGCGGTTGAAGTGCAATCCTTTCAGTCAGTGGCTCAATCGTCCCATCCTGACGAATAGCCTGTGCGATCCGCTGGGTCAGTTCGTCTCTGTGGGCTTGTGCTCTGTCTGCAAAGCGCTTTGCCGGCTGGTCGTTCATTAACTCCATAGCAGGCTTTTCACTCGTTTTGCCAGCGTTAATTTCTAAGTTTGCAGGATTGTACAACAATCTTAGACGATCGTTCTATTGCTTGCCCTTGAGGATTCTTAGAATGAAGCTAAAGCAATGAAAAACGATTCCGGCGAATTGCAAACGTCTGGATTTTTATACAAGAGAAAACTCAGTTTTGATTGGGCAAGAAACCTGCTGAGTGACAACCCAAATACCATCAAAGCTAACCTTGCTTCTTAAAAAATCCATCCCTATTGATAGAGAAGCGATAAGTGCTCAATTTCTACGATTGGGACAGCCACCGAAATGGCATCAAGTGAAGGAATTAAGAAATGGACATTAAACGAAGTGGCTCACAGCCTTCCGCCAAAGAACCTGCTGAGTATTTTACCGGCACTGTCCGCATTGACCCCCTGTTCGAGGCACACGATCGAGCACGCACACTTGGTGCCAGTGTCACGTTTAAAGACTTCCCTAATGGGCAACATGAAAAGGAGTAAAAGATGACAACGAACGAGAATGGAAGCTACATAGGAAAGGTTGCGTTTGTGACCGGAGCAGCGAGCGGCATCGGTCGAGCTACGGCGCTGGCGTTTGCCCGTGAAGGTGCCAGCGTGGTGGTCGCTGACATCTCAGAACAGGGCAATCAAGAAACAGCTCACACGATCGAAGAACTGGGTGGTCGGGCGATCGCCGTCAAGTGCGACGTGACGCGAACCGAGGATGTGAAGGCGGCTCTGGACAAGACCGTTGAGGCTTTCGGGCGACTGGACTTTGCCTTCAACAACGCGGGCATCGCGCCGAGGAATGCTGCTCCGACCGCGGAGTACGAGGAGGAGGAGTGGAACCGGATTATCGACATCAACCTCCGCGGCGTTTTCCTGTGCATGAAGCACGAGATCCCGCTGATCCTCAAGCAGGGACGCGGCGCGATCGTCAACACCTCCTCGGGCGCAGGAATCATCGGCATCAAGGGCAGCCCCGCGTACACCGCCGCAAAACATGGCGTGATCGGACTGACCAAGGCAGCAGCCCTCGACTACGCCGCGCAGAACATCCGCGTCAACGCCGTCTGTCCCGGCTACATCGACACCCCGATGATCGGTCGCTCCATCGGCGCCACGGACGAAGGGCGCGCCAAAGTGGTTGCCCAGGAGCCGATCGGACGGATGGGCAAGCCCGAGGAGATCGCGGAGGCTGTCCTCTGGCTGTGCTCCGACGCGGCTGCCTTCGTCGTTGGGCACGCCATGGTCATCGATGGCGGCTACACAGTGCAGTGATGTTCGCCGCCAACCCGATCGAACCCTAAACGCACGACAACAAAGCATTGTCGCCATCGCCACCTTCACCGCCAACGGCGATGACTCATATCGCCACTCAGGAGGTACTCGACGGCAAGCCCGCGGACTGGCTGGAAAAAGTCAGCGACGAACAGTACCAGGCACCAAAAGTAAACAAATAGGAGCATCAATTTATGTACAACGCCAAAGCTTACTCTGCAGTCAGTGCGACCGCACCGCTCGCTTCCGACACGATCGCACGGCGCGATCCAACCGAACACGACGTACAGATCGAAATCCTCTTCTGCGGCATCTGCCACTCCGATGTCCATGCGGTGCGTAATGAGTGGAGCGACTTCCTGTCTACTACCTACCCGATCGTCCCCGGTCATGAGATTGTCGGACGTGTCACCAAGGTCGGCTCGGCAGTTACCAAGTATAAGCCCGGCGACCTAGCCGGGGTCGGCTGCCTTGTAGATTCGGACCGTACTTGCCCGCATTGCAAAACAGGTCTGGAGCAGTTCTGCCCAAACCAGACCCTCACCTACAACGCCCCAGACAAGCACAAGACTGCTCCAGTCACCTATGGTGGCTACTCTGATAGCGTCGTCGTCGATGAACGCTTCGTTCTGCGCGTTCCAGAGAACCTCGATCTCGCCGGGGTTGCGCCGCTCCTCTGCGCCGGGATCACAACCTACTCGCCTATGCGCCACTGGGGTGTCACCAAGGGCAAGAAGGTAGGCGTGGTTGGTATCGGCGGGCTGGGCCACATGGGTGTGAAGTTCGCCCGTGCATTCGGAGCCCACGTCGTCGTTTTCACCACCTCGCCCGACAAAAAGGAAGACGCGCTCCGCCTCGGTGCTGACGAAGTGGTCGTCTCCCGCAATGCCGACGAGATGCAGCAGCACGCTGGCAGCTTCGATTTCATTCTCGATACCGTCTCCGCCAATCACGACATCAACGCCTATCTCAACCTGCTTCGCCTCGACGGCAACATCACCCTTGTCGGTTTACCTGAGAAGCCCCTGGAGGTCGCGGCATTCAGCCTGATCGTGGCCCGCCGCAGTCTCTCCGGCTCTAGCATCGGCGGCATCGCCGAAACCCAGGAGATGCTCGACTTCTGCTGCGAACATAACATCACCGCCGATGTTGAAGTCATCCCCATCCAAAAAGTCAACGAAGCTTACGAAAGACTGCTCAAGTCCGATGTGAAATACCGCTTCTGTATTGATATGGCTTCTCTGAAATCTGAATAACCGAGGTGGAACCTCGAAGGAGTCATCATGGAAACGCGCAAACTTGGCAACAGCAACCTAGAAGTTTCGGCGATCGGGCTCGGCTGCATGGGAATGAGCTTTGGCTACGGTTCGCCCAAAGACAAACAGGAGATGACCGCTCTTCTGGGGGCTGCGGTCGATCGCGGCATAACATTCTTTGACACTGCCGAAGTCTACGGCCCGTACTTAAACGAAGAGTTGGTGGGTGAAGCCCTCGCTCCCTTCCGCGACCAAGTGGCGATCGCCACCAAATTTGGGTTCGACATCAGTCCGAATTCCGATCCCGGTGGCATGAAGGGTTCACCCGGACTCAATAGCCTACCGGAGCACATCAAGGAAGCCGTGGAGGGTTCGCTCAAGCGGCTCAAGGTGGAGGCGATCGACCTCCTCTATCAGCACCGGGTTGACCCGAACGTGCCGATCGAAGATGTGGCGGGAGCAGTGAAGGAACTGATTCAGGAAGGTAAAGTGAAGCACTTCGGACTTTCTGAAGCGGGAGTGCAAACAATTCGCCGCGCCCATGCCGTTGTGCCAGTCACGGCTCTTCAGAGCGAATACTCCCTGTGGTGGAGAAAGCCTGAAGCGGAGGTGATACCGACCCTTGAGGAACTTGGCATCGGACTTGTCCCCTACAGTCCGTTGGGCAAGGGCTTTCTCACAGGCAAGATCAACGAAAACGCAACTTTTGACAGCTCTGATTTCCGCAGCACTCTGCCTCGCTTCACACCAGAGGCACTCAAGGCAAATCAAGCCCTGATTGATCTGCTTGGTAGTATTGCAGAACAGAAGCAGGCGACCCCGGCTCAGATCGCACTTGCCTGGCTGTTAGCTCAAAAGCCGTGGATTGTTCCGATTCCAGGCACTACGAAGCTGCATCGCCTGGATGAAAATATTGGAGCTATCTCCATTGAACTTACATCTGACGATTTGCGTGACATTGATAACGCTGCCTCCAAGATCACAGTGCAAGGCGATCGATATCCCGAAAGGCTGGAGCAGATGACGGGTCGCTAAGCGGCGAAACCTGTGTTCTGTGTGCAAAACGAAAACCTATCGAAAGGAAATCCTGTATGAGCCACGCACCGATTAATCGAAGTGGAAAGAACAGTGGTTTTGGATTTGATCGCCGCGAGTTTATCCTGGCAGGACTGGCGATCGCCGCGACAACGATGTTTCCGCGCAATAGTGCCAGTGCTCAGACAACACAACCGATGATGAGCGATCGCCGTAGGCTCGGCTCGCTAGAAGTCTCAAGCCTCGGACTCGGCGTCCAAAACATGAGCCGCACCTATCAACAGACCATCCCCACCCGGTCTGAGATGTTCAACATCATTCGGACAGCCTTTGACCGGGGCGTCACCTTTTACGACGCAGCCGAGGCTTACGGGCCGCATGAGGTGGAACGAATCTTGGGCGAAGGCGTGGCTCCGTTCCGAGATCGGGTCGCGATCGCAACCAAGTTCGGCTGGAACATCGATCAGGAAACCGGCGAGCGCCGTCCGGGACTCAACAGCCGCCCGGAACACATCAAGCGGGTAGTCGAGGGTATGCTCAAGCGCCTCCGCACCGATCGCATCGATCTTCTCTACCAGCACCGAGTTGACCCACAGGTTCCGATTGAAGATGTCGCTGGCGCAATCAAGGAGTTGATGGCGCAAGGCAAGGTTCTGCACTGGGGTCTGTCCGAGATGGGGCCGAACACGTTGCGCCGCGCTCATGCCGAGTTACCCGTGAGCGCCGTTCAGAACGAATATTCGATGCTGTGGCGTGGGCCGGAAGAAGTAGTAATCCCTCTGTGCCAGGAACTGGGCATCGGCTTTGTTCCGTGGAGTCCGCTTGGCGTGGGTTTCTTGACTGGTGCCATTGACGCCCAGACGCGGTTTGCTCCCGGTGACATTCGCGGCGTTGAGTCCCGGTTCTCGCCCGAAAATCTGCCGCACAACCTGGCGATCGTGGATTTAGTCAAAAGCTGGGCCGTGCGGAAACAAGCCACTCCTGCCCAAATCGCGCTGGCGTGGCTCTTGGCACAGAAGCCGTGGATCGTACCCATTCCCGGCACGACACAGATGCCGCACATGATCGAGAACATCGGCGCGGCAGCCGTTCGATTCACGCCTGCCGAACTCGCCGAACTGAACCGGTCTGTTTCGGCGATCCAGGTTCGTGGGGCACGTCTGCCAGACGCAGTGCTGGTCTTTTCGGGCACAGAAGCACCCCCGAAGCCCTGAACGTTCCAAAGCTACTTTGCGAACATGAAACCATCCATCACAACCGCTCTGTGAAGTGCCTGAATGAAGTAGCGACGGAGTAATGGTGCCAGTATGTTCACGTTCTCGTTCAAGGCGATTGGAACCCAATGGGAGATCGAGACCTACGAGCCGTTAGTCCGTCGGCAGCAGCAGCGGATTCTAAGGCGGATCGAAGAGTTCGACACCACATACTCGCGGTTCCGCCCAGACTCCCTCGTATCTCGGATCGCCGCAGCTCCTGATGGTGGCTGCTTCGACTTCCCCGACGACTCGCTTGCCCTCTTCGATCTCTATGACCTGCTCCATAGGGCTACCGCAGGTGCCGTTGACCCGCTTGTCGGACGGGATCTCGAACTTCTCGGCTACGACCGGACGTACTCGCTCACACCCGCGCCCAATCTCGTCCGCGAGGAGTACGCTCGGGGGAGAGCGAGCTGGTCGAAGGACATTATCCGGGATGGCACCTCGCTCGTCACACGGCGTCCACTCGCGATCGATGTCGGCGCGGCGGGGAAGGGCTATCTCGTGGACATCGTTTCTGATATCTTGCGCGAAGCCGGATTCAATCAGTTCGTTGTCGATGGTAGCGGAGACCTGCGCCATTCGGGTGAGTCCAGCATCCGGGTCGGGCTTGAGCACCCGTTCGACCCCCAGTTGGCGATCGGTGTGGCCAACCTGCAAGATTGTGCCCTATGTGCATCTGCGATCACCAGACGCGCCTGGGGCGACGGGCTACACCACGTGCTCGATGCCCGGACGGGTGTGCCGGTTCGGAATGTGGTCGCAACGTGGGTTGTCGCCGATGAAACCGCGATCGCCGATGGACTGGCGACGGCGCTCTTCTTCACAAGGGCAGACCATCTGGCGGAGGTCTTCAGGTTCTCATACGTGCGGATGTTTGCCGATGGCCGCGCTGAGATCTCACAGAACTTCGACGGCAAGCTCTTCTCATAAGAGTGCACCCCTCAGTAGACCCCATGCCTATAAACACAGCCGACAGGGTGCCGACTGAGCAGGCCACACAACTCACAAAGCAAAGGAAAGGAGAAGGTATGACTAGCCTGAGCAAGAAGATGAAAGTCACGATGGCAGGGATCTCCGTTGCTCTTGTCATAGCCGGATGCTCGACTACGGATATGGAAGCCGTGCGCCCAATGTCAACCCCGAATACTATTGTCGCCCGTTCAAGATCGGCATCGAGTAAAGACTCCTCGTACGCAGATGGCGTCTACACCGCGATCGGTCAATACGGCAGCCTCCCCTCGTCCATCACCGTGACCGTCACCTTGGTCAACGACGTCATCACTGCTGTCGAAGTCACTCCTCATGCAACGAACCCGACATCCCTCGACTTGCAGCGCCGCTTCGCTGCCGCGATCCCGACGGTCGTCGTCGGAAAGCGCATCGACGAGGTGAAAGTGGATCGCCTCGCAGGTTCCAGCAATACCCCTGACGGGTTCAAGGCTGCGCTCCAACGGATTAAAGAGCAGGCCCGGATAGGGGCGACGACCTCGAAGTGACGCTTCACAGGCACCAGCCGGATCTGGTGGACGACGCGGATGCGTGCCAACTGGTAACACCTCAAAGGAGTAACAAAATAATGCAAAAGCGCAAACTTGGTAGTGGCAATAGCAACTTAGAAGTCTCAGCGATTGGGCTGGGCTGCCCGACCCTTGAGGAACTTGGCATCGGACTTGTCCCGTACAGCCCGCTGGGCAAAGGCTTCCTCACGGGCAAGATCGACGAAAACACGACCTTTGACAGCTCCGACTTTCGCAGCACTCTGCCTCGCTTCACACCAGAGGCACTCAAGGCAAATCAAGCCCTGATTGATCTGCTTGGTAGTATTGCACAACAGAAGCAGGTGACGCCCGCTCAGATCGCACTTGCCTGGCTGCTAGCTCAAAAGCCGTGGATTGTTCCGATTCCAGGCACCACAAAGCTGCATCGTTTGGACGAAAACATCGGGGCAGTCTCCGTCGAACTCACGCCCGACGATCTACGTGACATCGATGATGCCGCCGCCAAAATCACAGTCCAAGGGGCTCGGTACCCCGAAAAGCTGGAGCTTTTGACCGATCGCTGAGCGGCGAAGAATACGTTCTCTCGTTGACATTACGGTCCCCGTAGCAGACTACATAGGCGAGACAAACGACTGCTGTGGCAATACCGACGAGTAGATGGAAAAGGTCAGTGATGAACAAGACCTGATTAAGCAGAACGCCTCCCAAAGCGGGGAAGTTCCGCCTAAAGAACAAAGCAAAAAATACCGCAGACGGAGTACCTTTGGTGTTGGCGCAAGATGGAGAGCAGTGGGTGAATTATTTGGATAAATATTCTGAATCTGTACAATAGTTAATGAATTTAACTCGTAATAAACATCGCTTTTATCAACAGGGTATACAGGCTGCAACCCCCTTATTCGGCATTGTTTATAGACCTCTTTCTCACGCTCGCAGACCCGTGATAACACATAAAAATGAGAGGAAACGTGATATTTTAGTAGTTAAAAAGGGATTTCATCATCATCTTCATCTTCCACCGTCTTAGCCCTCATCCGCCAACTCGTAATATACTCAATTTGCACATCAATTTTGTTAATCGCTTCCCCTAACCGCTTTTGGATGTATTGAGTCAGCGTCACCATAAAATCTAACTCAACTCCAACAGATAGCGCAAGTTTAGCCAATTTAGCAAAATCTACCTTCAAAATCGAGGAACTGGATAACTTAAAATGGGGAGTATTTTCCTGATTTTGCACCAACATTGCTTTTTTAATTCGCTCTTTCAGATGCTCAACTTCTGAATCCAGCAACTTCCATTCAGGCAAAATTTCTTTGTACCTTTCCCCCAATGCTGTTAAATCCTCACTCTCCGGTTCCGGCGCAATTTTCTTAGTAGATTTTCGCCGCAGTTGTAGGTGGGAATTCAACCGCAAACTAGCAATCTCCTCAACTTCCAAAGATGGATCATTGATGAGTTTGCCTAATTGTTTTTGAATTTCTTTTGTCAGCGTTACCGGAAAATTTAACTCAATTCCCTCAGTTTGCGTCAGTCTTGCCAGCGTGAGAAAATCTACTTTCATCGTTATCGAACTGGAAAGCTCAAAATAAGAACTGTCTTTGAGCTTTTGGGTTAGCATCCCTGCTTTAATCCGTTCTTTCAGTTCAGCGATTTCTGAATCTAGCGGCTTCCACTGAGATTCTATTTCCTGATATTTTTCGCCCAATGCTGTCAAGTTTTCCGTTGCGGGTTCGGGGTAACATTGGGCCAGGATTTCTAGCAGGCGACGATGCACTCCAGCTAAATAAACCGCGTCCATCTTGGCATATTCTAGCTGCTTCTGGGTTAGGGGACGCTTTGCCCAATCGCCGCTTTGTTCTGTTTTATCTAGATAAGCAATGCCGCAAAGTGTTTCTATTAAAGTTTTGAGTTGTCGGTTGGGTAATGGCAGAATGTAAGTGGGAATCTTTCTCGCCATTTTCAATGTGCAAGTGACATTTTGAGCGTCGTCATTGCCCAGAAATCTGATGTCATAGCTGGCGTTGTGCAAGACTTTTTCAATATCTGGATTTACCATGATTTGGTTTACGAAATCTTTTGCCAATTCAGGTTGATCCAAGACATCAAGTAGAAAAGTGGCATCTCCCGTCGAATCTGTGGAGTCAGCTAAAACCTGAATCAGAGATAATCTGGGGTTGGATTTATAGTCTGCTATTTCTGTGTCAACCCACAGGATTTTTGCTTGGGAAAATTTAGCTATGAGTGCTGTGATGTCGTTTGCTGCTGTTAAATAAGGCATTTTTACCGACTTTTGCTATTAACTTTTTGATTCTATTATGCTATAGCAATTATCGTATCGATTGTCAACGATCGCATTAAGGACACGGCAATGCCGTGTCCCTACAGATATTTTTTCACAATTAGTATTAAATCTTGACCGGTCTTGGAGGCAGAAACGGGGAATAGACGATCGCATTTTTACCATTCAGCAGTAAGGTACGCAGCGCGCACCTTACAAACTCTTAACCTATGACTCTTCTGCCACTTCCTCAGATTCCGATTCTTCGGCCGATTCTTCACCCGCAGGCGGCACTAAAGCCACAGCTACGATCGAATCATCCTCATCTAACCGCTGCACCCGCACACCCGTTGCTGTGCGCGATTGAGTAGAAATTGCACTCACAGCCTGACGGATAATAATACCTCGGTTGGTAATGATCATCAATTCGTCATCTTCGTTGACAATTCGCAGCGCAGCTACCTGATCCTTACCCTTTTTCGACTTAAATTTAGTAGCCGTCAATCCCTTGCCCGCCCGTCTTTGTAGGCGGAATTGAGAAACTGGAACCCGCTTGCCATAGCCGTTAGTGGTGATTACCAACACCGAAGGAACGTCGCTGCTACTTTTGGTAATTCCTTCGGCTTCTTCGCCTTCAATTTCCTCGGATTGCAGTTCTAATTCTTCATCTTCCAATTCCGCATCTTCAGTTTCTAGGTCAGTAATTTCTGCTACTTCAAATTCCGAATCTTCAGTTTCTAACTGAGCAATATTAACTCCCTCGAATTCCGAATCTTCAGTTTCCAATTCAGCAATCTCGGCAACAATTGAACTGGGCAATATGTCCATGCTGATCAACTCATCGCCCGATCGCAATTTCATCGATTTTACACCCCGCGTCGCGCGGCCGACAGGGCGCAACTGTTCGTGATTAGTGCGGAAATGAATTGCCATCCCTTGGCGCGTACCAATGATGATGCTGTCGCCAACTTTTGCTCTCCGTACCCAGCGCAGTTGGTCGCCTTCTTCTAGAGAAATCGCGATTAATCCATTAGTACGGATGTTGCCAAAAGCGGAAAGTGCGGTTTTCTTGATGTAGCCGCCGCGAGTCAACATTACCAAGTATTCTTCGCTGGTGAATTCTGTCACTGACACCATAGAAGTGATTTTTTCTTCTATAGGAATCGGCAGCAGTTGCACCACAGGAGTGCCGCGGGCCGTCCGGGAACAGACGGGGATTTGATAAGCTTTGACAGAGTAAACTACGCCCCTGTCGCTGAAGAACAAAACGCTATCGTGATCGCAGCAGGAAAGGAAATGTTCTACTCCGTCGTCTTCTTTCATTTTCGCGCCTGCTTTGCCGCGAGTAGCGCGACTTTGGGCCTCGAAAGTGCTGACAGGCATCCGCTTGATGTAGCCTTGCTCTGTAATCAGAATAATTGCTTGTTCGTTGGCAATTAAATCTCTTTCATCGATTTCTCCTTCGGCGTGTTCGATGACGCTGCGTCTAGGAGTGGCGATTTTAGTTTGGATTTCGACTGCTTCAAATTCGGCGATTTCTAAGATGCGTTCCCGGCGCGCTAAGATATCTTCCAAATCTGCGATTTTAGCTCGCAGTTCTTCGTGTTCTTGCTGAATTTTTTGCGCTTCTAATGCTGTCAAACGCCGGAGCTGCATTTGCAGAATTGCGTCTGATTGCTGTTCTGAAAGACCGTAATTATCCATCAATTCTTGTTTCGCTGCGGCGGAGTCGGCAGCGGCGCGAATTAGGTGAATAATTGCATCTAAGTTGTCTAGGGCAATTAATAAGCCTTGCAGAAGGTGGTCGCGTTCTTCTGCTTTGCGGAGCTCATATTGAGTCCGGCGAGTAATTGTCTCAATGCGGAAGTCTAGGAAGACATTGAGGAATTGGGAGAGCGTAAGTAGTTGGGGTTCCCCATTTACTAGCGCTAACATATTGGCTCCAAAGTTGGCTTGGAGGGGTGTTTGTTTATAGAGGTTGTTGAGGACGACGCGCGGATAGGCGTCGCGCTTGAGTTCGATCACGATCCGCATTCCGTCTCTATCGCTTTCGTCGCGAATGTCGGAAATTCCATCTAATCTTTTGTCGTTGACAAGTTCGGCAATTTTCTCAATTAGCGCTGCCTTGTTTGTTTGGTAAGGCAATTCGGTGATAATAATTGCTTCTTTGTCGGGGCGACCAGGATGTTCGATGGTTTCAATGCCGGCGACTCCGCGCATTGTAATCGAACCGCGACCGGTGGTGTAAGCATCGCGAATGCCGCCTCTGCCCAGAATTTGCCCTCCGGTGGGAAAGTCCGGGCCGGGGATGTACTGCATCAATTCCAGGTCAGTAATTGCTGGATTGTGAATTAGTGCTACTAAACCGTCAATTATTTCGCCTAAATTATGCGGCGGAATGTTGGTGGCCATCCCTACAGCAATCCCGGAGGAACCATTGAGCAAAATTTGGGGGATGCGTGCCGGGAGTACGAGGGGTTCTTGCTGGGAACCGTCGAAGTTGTCGCCGAAATCAACTGTTTCCGAGTCGATGTCGCGCAGCATGGAGTCGCTAGTCAAAGCTGTGAGGCGACATTCGGTGTACCGCATGGCAGCGGGCGGGTCGTTGTCAACGGAGCCGAAGTTGCCGTGGCCGTTGATCAGGCGTTCCCGCATGGAAAAATCCTGAGCCATCCGCACCAGGGCGTCATAAACCGCTGTATCTCCGTGCGGGTGATACTTGCCCAGCACCTCCCCCACGACGCGGGCGCATTTGCGGAAAGGTCGATCGGGAGTCAAGCCCAATTCGTTCATGGCGTAGAGAATGCGTCGGTGAACGGGCTTGAGACCGTCCCTGGCATCTGGTAGCGCCCGACCGACTATTACGCTCATGGCGTATTCCAAGTACGATCGGGACATCTCATTACCCAGATCCGTCGGGATTATCCGCGACTCAGAGGTGCTCATAGGTTGAAAAACTCCGTTAAAAATTTAAATTTGACCGCTATAAATCTCAAAAATGCGATAAAATCGGTTTGGATTCAGTAGAGCTGCCAAATATTGCCAATTACTCCTGAAATTATATCACAATTTGCCTTGGACTTTATGGGAAAGTTGCCAGAAAAATTAAGGGACGAAACAAGCACAATTGATAATTTGTCAGTTGGTAATTTTGTCAGCAGTTGGCAAAAGCTAAAAAGGTTTTTTTAGGCGATCGGCTTTCATGCTTTCGTGAGTTTTTTTGACGACCATATAAGAAATTAAAATGGTTACTCGATCGCAATTTTAATTTCACAAAACCGAAGGCATTCTTAAAGCCAACTAAAAATCTAAAATCTAAAATCTAAAATCTAAAATCAGCCGATGCTACCCGTCATCTACTCCCAAGATTTCTTGCTGCACAAGACTGGAATGCTTCACCCAGAGCGACCAGAACGTTTAACGGCGATCGTCAACGCTCTGAAAGCTGCTCCTTGGGCAGCTCAAATTGAGTGGCAACTGCCCACCCCAGTGGCGCAGCGCGAACAAGAACTGTTCGGGGCTATCAAAAAAGTTCACGCCCAAAGATACATCAAAGAAGTCGAACATTTGGCTCATCGGGGAGGCGGCTATCTCGACGGCGACACGCCGATTTCTGCTGAAAGTTACGACGTAGCGCTGCTGGCGGCGAGTGCTTGGCTCGATGGGGTCGATCGAGTGGTGGCTGCGGGGGAACCGGCTTTTGTGCTGGCCCGGCCACCGGGACACCACGCCGAAAACGCCCGCGCGATGGGTTTTTGCTTGTTTTCCAATGCTGCGATCGCTGCTCACTACGCCCTGGAACAGCCGGGAATCAACCGCGTCGCTGTCCTCGACTGGGACGTGCACCACGGCAACGGCACTCAATCTTTGGTGGAAAACTGCCGGCAAATTGCCTACTGTTCCCTGCATCAATCTCCGTGCTATCCGGGAACAGGAGATGCCGAGGAGCGCGGTGCTTACGACAACGTGCTGAACATTCCCCTGTATCCGGGCGGTGGCATAGCTGAATACCTGAGCGCCTTTGAATCTCTTGTCGTGCCTTTTTTGTCCAAATTTGAACCGGATTTGTTGATTGTCAGCGCTGGTTATGACGCTATTGCGTCCGATCCGCTGGCTAGCATGACTCTGATGCCGTCAGATTTCGGTACTTTCACCGGATACTGCCTGCAAATCACCCGTCGCATCGCCTTTGGTTTGGAGGGGGGTTACGCGCTGAAAGAGTTGGCCGAGTCGGTTGTGGCGACTATTGACCGATGCCTCAATTAGCTGGAAAATTGGCATAGGGAAAAATAAGGTTGAGAAGCGGTGAGGACGGGATGGAGAGTTGTTGAGGGCGATCGGCGAAGCTGAGATTTGGCGATCGTGCTTGATGGTCTTTTTCCCTCTTCCTTCTGCCTTCTTCCCTCTTCCTTCTGAGTTCTTCCTCGTGACTTCAGTGACAAGCATCACAAATTTAAGAGATCCAAGTCACTTGGCATCAAAGTCTTGGTCACAGATTTTTAACAAAAAAATCACACTGTGTCAATGTTTTCGATCGCCTGTGAAGTCGCTCCCAGAGTGCATAATACAAATACAACAAGCCTGTTAAAATTTTATCTGTCTCAATCAACTAGGAGGTTTATCATGTCAGTATCCCAAATGACACTCGAAGAGTTATTTGGTCAGGTCATGTTCTCCAGCGTCGTGACTCGCCACGACCGGAGACAGCTCAGATCTGCACTCTTAGAAAGAACACTGAATGAAGATGAGTATGCCATCATCAACCGACTGCTGTACAACGTGCGTCGCGGTTGGGTAAAAATTGTCGATTAAAGAGGTGGCAGCCACTCCCTATAGGGAAGTTAAGACCATTTTCGATTTTCGATTAAAGAATTGGTAATTACTGATAACTATCGGGATTGAGATCACGGACATACTGTTACATTTTTTGTGGAACTCATTACAAGCATAACTTGCCACTTCGGGAAGTTTTTTGCGTTTAAGACTTGGCTCCAAAGTGTGATGTGTTTGACCAGAGTGTTAATTATCATCAACATCTAGCTACACATCAGCCTATAGGTAGAGATAATTATAAAATAACAGGTTTCGGGTGCATCTCTACTTGTTGAACAATTGTGAGTTTTGAGTTACTAACTGAAAAGTTATAATTAACTCAAAACTCATAATTTTTTGGATTTGAGAGGGGAGATTGGAGAGTGGGAAAACTGATGAATATCAGGGTTGAAAACCGCTCTCAAGTGAATATTTTTTAAACTGATATTAAGAATCAAAACTATAAGCAGTTTCCGGTTGAGGAGGAGTGTGCGATCGTTACCAGCACAGCCAGTCGCATTAGTCGATCGACCATTCCGGCAATTTGAGCCCGGAAGTGTCAAAATATTAACAACCAGTTCATCCCCAAAATATATGGCTCCCGCCGTTTTAATTGAAAATCTTCAGAAACGCTACGGCACTGTAGAAGCCGTTAAAGATGTTTCCTTCAAGGTAGAACCGGGGGAAATATTTGGTTTGCTAGGCCCCAACGGTGCAGGCAAAACCACAACCCTGCGGGTACTTTGTACTTTGAGTGCGCCCGATAGCGGACGCATTGAAGTGTCTGGCATTTCTGCTGTCAGCCAGCCGAGAATTGCCAGACAAAAACTCGGCTACGTCGCCCAAGAAGTTGCTCTCGATAAGGTGCTGACGGGGCGGGAACTCCTGCAACTGCAAGCAGCGCTTTACCATTTGCCGCGCAATACGATTAAAGGGCGGATTGACGAAATGGTGAAACTCCTCGGTTTGGAGGAGTGGCAACATAAAAAGACGGGTACTTATTCCGGCGGTATCCGCAAACGCCTCGACTTAGCTGCTGGGTTGCTTCACCAGCCGGATGTTTTGGTGTTAGACGAACCGACTGTCGGGCTGGATATTGAAAGCCGGGTGGTAGTGTGGGATTTCCTGCGTCGCTTGCGGGAGGAAGGTACGACGGTTTTGATTACGAGTCACTATCTCGAAGAAGTTGACGCTTTGGCCGATCGCGTGGCGATTATTGACAAGGGTACGGTGATTGCACAGGGCACGCCGGAGGAGTTGAAAAATCGGGTTGGGGGCGATCGGGTGACTCTGCGGATTCGGGAGTTTTCGCCGATCGAAGAAGCCGAACAAGCTAAAAATCTGATGCAATCTCTGCCTTTTGTGCAGGAAGTAATTGTCAACGCGGCTCAAGGAAATTCTCTCAATTTAGTAGTAACACCGCAAAGCGATGCGCTGGTGACTATTCAGCAAGCTTTAAAAAATGCGGGATTGCCTACTTTTGGGATTGCTCAATCTCGGCCGAGTTTGGATGATGTGTATTTGGCTGCGACTGGTAAGACGCTGTTGGATGCGGAGTTGGCTGCTGCTAGCAACCGCGATTTGAAGGCTGAGCAAAAACAGGCGATGCGATCGTAGTTTGAGGGAAGGGAAAAGTTCGTCAGAAACAGGCAAGATGCCTGTTCCACAAAGAGTGAATTTTCTTGTGGAACAGGCATCTTGCCTGTTCATAAACGAGATAAACCGATATTTAAGCTGAATTTGATATCATACATCCAAAACTTGCTCTGCTGTCAATGCTAATTCTGGGAAAGTGCGGGATATAATGCGATCGCTCCCTCGGTAAGCAGTCATTTGATAAACCCCATTTTCATCGAGCAGATAAACAAAAACAGTCGGTTCTTTCGGGTTGCCCAAATAGTTTCTACTGCCCAAAGCTAAATAATCGACAATCCAATATTCAGGAATTCCCAGCCGCTGATATTCATCCAGCTTGTCGATATAATCATCTTCCCAATTTGTTGAGACAACTTCTACAACTAATTGTGGTGGTTCAGTTAGTGCTGAATAGACGAATGGCTGCGATTTCCAGAGGGTTTTGTCTACTACTGTAACATCAGGATGGCGGCCTTGTTCTTTACCATTCGGGGTTAATGTCCTGACTACAATTCTGCCAGATATTCTGTAATTCAGGTTGATGCGTTTCACCTCGTCGTGAAACGTATTTTCAATAAAATCTGCTACATTTTCGTGCAGTCTTATTGTTGGTAAGATTTTGACAATTTCTCCCTTAACCAGTTCATAGCGTCCGTCTTCATCTGGAAGTTGCTTGATGAATCGATCGAAAGTGAGCATTTGTTTAGGTTGGGTAGGAGTTACGATCGTGGTTTGCTCTCATTTAGCTAGATACAGGAATGACGCACTCCGACTCCTAGAAACCGGGTTTTTTGCTAAATCTGTGGCTGTAACTAAGTATTTTCGTAAAAAACCAGGTTTCTGAACCTTAATGCGTAAGTCCTATAGATATTTAAGACTATTCTGCAATCATTTTAACATACTGTTTTAACACAGGTGGAATCGTGAAAACGGTTTCTGTTTCACAGCTCAATTTTTCGATCATTCCCCGTCTGGATAAAGATTGAATTGCTTTACATAATTCGCCTTGTGACCCTTGACATTTTGCCATCCATTGGGTAAACGAAACAGGCTCAATTTCATGGCTGATTAGGCATATCGCCTGTTTTTCTATTTCCGACAACCGCTGATAGTGCTGCTGCAATATCGGTGTCAATTCGTCACCTAAAAATACTGGTTGATAACTCAAATAGTGAGAGACTCTACCGCCAAATAAGTTGTTAATGGTTTGAGCGACTAATTTTAACCAGAGGGGATTACCTTGATAAAGGTTAATCAATTCTGGCCAGGTTTCTTCATCCAATAAACCTTTTTCTCTAAGCAGTTCGGTTGCCGCTTCACCTAAACCAGTTAACTGTAATAAACATACTGCTGAATTATCGTCGGTGAATGTGATGATGTCTGAGGGAGGTTCCCAACTATTGAGGATTAAGCAGCTATTGTGGGGAATTTCGCCGATGAGTTTAAATAGGGTTCCGTAATTTTCATATCCGGGTTTATAATTTCCTGCAAGTTGCCCGCTGCTGAGAATTTGCTGCACGTCATCTAGGATGATCAGACAGCGATTGTCGCGCAAAGTTTCTATTAGGATTGACAACTGAGCATCGATGTTGGTGGAAAAGTTAATATCTGTTCGATCGCAGAGAAATTGAATAATATTTTTGAGGGTTGTTTCTAGGGGTGGGGAGGTGCGGAGACTGAGCCAGATGATGCGATCGAATTGAGTTTGAATTTGGGGGATGAGGTGACGGGCGATCGCACTTTTGCCGGTGCCTGCCATGCCTGTGATGGTGAGGAGGCGGCAGTTTTGGCGGGCGATCGAGTTTTCGAGGGCGGTGAGAGGTGAGTTGGGGCGATCGTAGAAGGTTTTGAGCTCCGGTGCATCTCTTAAATCGAGTCGGGGTTTCTGTTGGGTGTTGTCTTCATTTGAGGTTTGTGTAGGGGGTGAGTGTTGTGGAGCTTTTGGAGGGTGTGAGGTTTCTGTGCAAACGTTGATGTTACCTTTGTTTTGTACAAAATTAAAATCACCAAAATTTGAAACTTTAGAAAATTCATACCTCTCCATTGTGGAGCGCAAATTTGATTTCATTACATCTTCATCTAATATTTCTGAAAGAGTTTGCCATAACTTTGAGGCAATATTTCTGACATGGCGTTCAGTACAATGAACCTCTTTAGAAATTTCGGAGTATCTTTTACCTTGCCACGTTCCCCGTACTACTGCCTGTTGCAGATCGTCCAATCGTTTGCCGGTCTTAGCGAACACCAAGCCATCGGCCAACCTTAAGAGTTCTTGAACATCCATTTATTGGGTAAATGTAGGAGGTTTTATCTATTGTATCAGACTTTTTCTGACGTTTTATGGCTAAGAAGGACAAAATATGACTTTTAACGGCTAGCTAATTTTATTAACTCCTGGCAAATTGTGACATTCTCCTACTTTCCAATACATAAAAATTAAATTAAACTTTAATCACGGGCTTTAAAACAATCTTAGGCAACCTAAAAGATTTTAACAATGTAAATCTGACTGGCGCAACTATGCCAGATAGCACCGTCCATCCCTAACGGTTAAAAAAGTTGCTCAAAATGTGGCTGCATCCGCTACTCCAGCGGTTAAAGAAGTTGCTCGCAATGTTGCTGCATCGGTGAGCAATGTCTAGGGGATTTTCGCCTCGTGAAATGTTCGTAAAAATTTGGTAAATTCCAACAGGATAAAAAAATATGTCTAGTGCATTATCCCTACCGCAAGCTAATTTAAAAATGGCTCTCTGGCAAGTCGATGCTGATGCAATGAGTAGCAGCGACTTGTATGTGTGGTTAAATGATATGGGCTTGCCGCATGAAGTCTCGATGCGGCTGCATGAACTTGCCACATACACGAAAAAAGCTGCTAACAAAGTTTTACTGATCGGCAAAATTCTCCTCATTAAAATCATAGAATTTGTCAAATCCCATCCCCATTTAGCGATAGGGGTTGCTGTTGGTGTCGCTGTAAAAATTTTGGCAAGTTCGATACCATTTGTCGGCCCGTTATTAGAACCTTTGGCAACAGCGCTGGGTATCCCAATTGGTGCAATAGCAGGCCACCGACTCGATCGAGGCAAAGAGGTGTCTGATGGAATTATTGGAATTGTTCAAGAGATTATTGAGATTGCCAAAGAATTTTTTCAATTACTGATAGACGTTTTCAATACAATTTTCTGCAACGTCATCACTGCCTAATTGCCCAAATTAGCAAAAAGATTGAGGTCTAATATGTCTGCAAATAAAACGCCAACCAAAGAGCAAATTCTTAAGTCAATAGAGCAACTGGAAAAAAACCCACACGATAAATTAGGGATTTTAGCCGATATTGGCATTGGTGTGGTGGGGGCTGCCGGTGCTGGTGCGGCGGTGGCAGCTTTCGGTGGTATACCACTTCTATTTGGGTTAATAACCGTTGCACCTCCCGTAGGATTAGTTGTTGGCGGTGCAGCTTTAGGTGCTGCTGCTCTTGTAGGGGTAAAACGAATATTTGATGGCAATTTTGACGAGGGAAAACAAGCAGAAATACTTAAAAACTTAAAAGATCAGCTAAAAGATATTGAATCCGAAGAAAGAGCCTCTAACCTGGAAGACAGCGATAAAACTAAATTTATTGTTTCCTTGAAAGAACCCGTCAGGCTCAATTTAATTAGCCCGAAAGACGCTCAGGATTTAATTAGCGCCGTAGAAAGCGGTAAAATTGCAATCAAAGAGGCGATTAAAATGGTTGAGGATGTGGTTAAAGCTGCTAAACTATAACTGCCTTCTGACTCCCTAACTTTCTTCCTGGTAATGTTGCAACATTACCTCAGCTTGTTTTGCTAGAATGCTTCCCCTCTCATCTAATGGCAATTGCATAAATTCTCGGCGACAGGGATAGTCGGCTAGTGTTGGTATTTCTAAAGCTATATCAATATCTAATGGCTGTGCTTTTCCTGCGGAAATTTCCTGTTTAGCGCGCTGTGCAGCCCTAATCAGCGATTGTTGTGTGTTCTGAAAAGATAAATTCCACTGCTCTTCATCCCTTAAGTCTTCAAGATATTCTCGCAAATGTTCAACCACTTTGTCTTGAAGAGTTTCTGGCAAAGATTCCATAATCTCGACCCAAGTGGCGATCGCACTTGATGACATAGCTTATCCTCCATTGTTTATACGGCTAATTAAAGTACCCATATCTGCGATATTTAATTTACAGCAAATCCCGTGTACTGCCGAATATTAGGAGAACGAAATCCCAAAACAATCTGTTCTTTTGGGATTCCCCCCGCTACTAACTCATTGGCAATTCCCTCTTCAGTCCCATCTCTTTGAATCCAAATTTTTCCATCAATAATATCAACATGAACTAAACATCCGTGAACCCTAATATCGTTTTCACGGCCCAATATTATTAGCAAATAACGGTCTGAATTGCTATCAAAGACCGTTTGAATCTGAATGTCCCCATAAGCATAAGGTATTTGAGCATATTCAGTCAGAATGTTTTGGATAATGCGACGATAATGTTCTAAGGTTCCCATTGTAATATCTCCTCATTTTTTTCCGCAAAAACGATTAAACATACTTGATAATCGGCTCTAATAATTTGACCAAGCGGTTCAGACAATAATTCGCTAAAAACTGATTGTGTAATAGCTAGATAGAGCTTTCGATCTGGTTCAGTTCTAGCGATCACAGAACGGTAAACTAAGTATTGACCCAGCGCATTCTCCAGGTCATTCATGTCTGATGCGCCCACAAAACTTTTGACTTCTACAGCTATCTTCTGTCCAGCCTTCTCAGCACTTAAAATCCGCTCTGCGCCCAAATCGACGTACATATCTTTAATTCCCCATTTTAATCTCAAGGGATCGTGGGTAATTCTCCATCCGTCTTTGATGAGGGCATTTTTGACAACATTGTGATACAGGTCTTTGGCTGGCATATTGGAAGAAGTCAATTTTTAATCAATACGATTATATCCTAAAATTCCGATGATTATCAAGTTTCGATAAGGCCGCTTGGCTTAATTTTAGCACGATATCCCTCTGAAAAACTCAAAGAATTTCTTCCGCTAAAAGCCGACCATCACAGCGCTCATACTCATCTTCCAAAAGCCATGAATGAGCCTCATCATAGCTAGAACTTAAAAAGAGAGACTTATAGTTTGCTGATGGGTCATAAATACAAAAACCTCCATTCTTTCCACTCACTAACATCACAATACGAGGGGGAAAAACAATCGGATCTACCCACAACTCGATAAATTCCCAATCATTAATTTGTTCGGCGAGGTCTGGTGCGTGGGATAACATGATATGTATCTGTTCCTTTGATAATTTTTATTTCAGCATAATAAAGAGGAATGCGACTACCATCTGGTCTAATTTGATAGCCGATCGCATCGTCAAAGTAGAGTCCATAACGTTCGTAGTCATCGGTTTCATCCTCAACTCCTGTCAAATATCCTCTCTCTATAATAGCCTCGGTCACTGCATCTAGTGTAGCTCTGTCATTGAAAACATGAGCTTTTCCCTGTTTCCTTAGCAGTCGTTCTACCTGTGACGTACCGGGAAGATGTTTGTCAAATAAATTACTTCTAACGTCTGGTGTTAGTTCGCGGTTAATACCACTCATCAACTAATTAGACAGGTAACAGGACATTCAGTTTACCAAAACCCTACACAAAGACCGATCGCCCGCCCAACACCACCAATACCTCCAGACTTGCTACTGTAAAGATAGTGAGATTTAATCAACAAGCAATTATGAGCGGTACTGTTACATCCCCCAACAACCTCAACCAGCAGCGGCCACTCTCCACAGCATCCGCTGACACTTCCAGTTCCCTGCTGGGCGACTTCATCCAAGAAACACTCGCCTTAACCAAGCGCCTGTTTATTCAATTGCAGCGCCGCCCCTCGACGCTAGTTGCAGGCATTATTCAGCCGCTGATGTGGTTGGTTTTGTTCGGAGCTCTGTTTGAAAATGCACCCGCCGGCTTGTTCGGCGAAAGCCAGAATTACGGACAATTTCTCGGCGCTGGCGTGATCGTTTTTACTGCATTTGCCGGGGCGCTGAATGCTGGTTTGCCGATTATGTTCGATCGCGAGTTCGGATTTCTCAACCGCTTGTTAGTCGCGCCGCTGGCTTCCCGATTTTCGATCGTCCTGGCTTCCGCTATTTTTATCGTCACCCTCAGCTTTATCCAAACCGGCACAATCGTTACAGCGGGGGCGTTTTTGGGCGCAGGATTCCCCGGAATTGCCGGACTGGGGGCGATCGCCCTGATCGTGCTGCTGTTAGTTTTGGGCGTCACCGGCTTGAGTCTGGGTTTAGCCTTCGCTCTCCCCGGTCACGTAGAATTAATTGCGGTAATTTTTGTTACTAACTTGCCGCTGTTATTTGCCAGCACAGCCCTCGCGCCGCTGTCATTTATGCCAGAGTGGCTGCAAGTTGTGGTGACTCTCAATCCTCTGAGTTACGCGATCGAACCCATCCGCTATTTGTACCTGCACAGCGATTGGTCGCTAGCGAGTGTCGTGATGCACGCTCCTTGGGGTAATGTTACCTTTGGAGGAGCGCTGTTAGTATTGCTAGCCTTTGATTTGGTGGCGCTGCTGAGCATTCAACCGCTGCTGAGACGCCGGTTTGCTTAGGGCCGCGGCAAATCTGCGGGCGATAGTTTAACCTGCACTGTCAATTGTAGGGACACGGCCATGCCGATATGTGTCCCTACAGATATTGCCTCAAATCTCTCTTTCTCACTACTTTTCAGAATTACTCTAAGTTCCAGGTTCGATTGGAACTTCCACAAGTTTATTTCTAGAATAAAAACCGGATTTAATGCCGATCGCAGATTTCGGCACTTTAAACTTTTTCGCCAACAGCATGATTAATTCTTGGTTTGCTTGTGCGATCGACTGGCGGCGACTTGAGATGTATTGTGAGGCTGCCGTCTGGTTGCTCTTCGATGCTTTGCTGTTTGGAATTCGGTTTAACTTTGACTGTGAAAATAGTCACACTTCGACTTTCTCTGCATGTTCGATCTTCGTTCCCAAAACTTTCAGGAATTCAGCCAGCCAGTTAGGATGTGCCGGCCACGCGGGGGCGGTGACTAAATTGCCATCGACTACGGCTTCGGTAACGGGAACTTCTGTATATTTGCCGCCGGCCCGGAGTACGTCGGGGCTGCAAGCGGGGTATGCGGTGCAGCGTTTGCCTTCGAGTACGCCTGCTGCCGTTAGAACCTGTAAGCCGTGACAAATAGATGCGATCGGCTTTTTGCTGTTGGCAAAGTAGCGGGTAATTTGCAACACTTGTTCGTTGAGGCGGATGTATTCTGGGGCGCGTCCTCCGGGGATAATCAAAGCGTCGTAGTCTGCCGGGTTGATTTCGTCAAAAGTCGCGTTTAAAGTGAAGTTGTGACCGGGTTTTTCGCTGTAGGTTTGATCGCCTTCAAAGTCGTGAATAGCGGTGCGAATCGTTTGGCCTGCGGCTTTGTCGGGGCAGACGGCGTGGACGGTGTGACCTACCATTTGCAGTGCTTGGAAGGGAACCATTACTTCGTAGTCTTCTACAAAGTCGCCGACTAACATTAAGATTTTTTTGGCTGTCATGTTGACAACTCCTGTTATTTTGATTGGGTTAAATAGGATTATAAAAAATGCGGGGCCGTTAAAAAGCCTGCCCCGCAAGCTATTTTGGAATCTAGAAACCGTTGCGTCCCCAAATGACCATTGAAATTGAGAAGGAGAACAGAACTAGCACCGAAACCCAACCGAGTGACAAAATATCCATAGCTATTTATTGAACAAACTGTACAAAGTGACTCCAAACCTTATGATAAGTCAATTTGAGCCATTTTAAGAATGAGGGCGCCGTGAAGGACTCGTCAAATTTTAGTGCCGCTGAACGGGTAGAATCTTTGAAGGCAGGGAGTGTTGCTGCTTTGTCTTGTTTGCTGGGTTTTGGGGCGATCGCCCTTGGTAATAGCTTAATTCTAGCGGATAGGTTAGATTCTCTGGCGAGTTTGCAGGTAAGGGAAATTGACCTAAATTTTGCCGCCCGAGGGGCGATCGCACTTTTGGGCGGTTTTTTGTTCGGCGTGACTTACCGCTATGCGATTCGCCGAGATGTTAACCCGCAGCTTAAATCTGGTGCGGTGTTGGCTTTTGGCTTGGTGCGGGCTTTTGGACAATTGGATGCTGGATTGTTTTTTGAACCCGGGAAGATGCCCGCCCTACAGGAGTTATTGCCGTTTGCTGTTCGCGGTGCCGAGAGTGTAGTATTGTTTGCGATCGCGGGTTTGGTTTTGGATTGGGCGATCGGGCGATCGTGGATTAAGCCATTTGATTCTTGAGTACCAAATCTTGCAGCATTTTTATGAACAGGCAAGATGCCTGTTCCACAAAAGTTCAATTTTCCTGTCGGGCGGGCGCAGGATTTTTATGAACAGGCAAGATGCCTGTTCCACAAAAGTTCAATTTTCTTGTGGGGTGGGCGCAGGATTTTTATGAACAGGCAAGATGCCTGTTCCACAAAAGTTCAATTTTCTTGTGGGGTGGGCTTCTAGCCCGCCCCAAAAATACAATTTAGATGCCAGACAGCTTATTTTGCGCTAAACCCGCCCCTAAAGATGTAATACTTCAAATTCTGGATTGCCGTAAAGCATTTGCCTGTCTACCGCCGACAAAACTTTATTGTTAGCAGCATCAGACACTAAACACTGACAAACTAGCTGCGCTACATCCGCCCGGTGAATAGTTCCAGCAACTCGAAAATCTTCTGTTAAAATACCGTTGCCTGTTGCAGGTTCCGATTTGAGTCCGCCGGGACGAATCACTGTATAAATCATCCCGCTTTCTATCAAATGATTTTCGGCTTTTTCTTTCTCAATTAATACCGGACCCAAAGTTTCCAAAACCTGCGGTTGCAAAGCAGCGGCACTCTTACCGCTACCGATGGATGAAACTAAAATAAATTTTTGCACGCCTGCTTTGAGGGCCGCATCAATCAAGTTTTTGTTGCCCAAATAATCGGCTCTTTCTCCATCTTTGGGCAAGCCGCCAATTGTGCTGATTACGGCATGAATTGGCTCACCGCCAGCCATCGCAGCTTCCACAGCGGCTGCATCCAAAGCATCGCCAGTCACGACTTTGATTCCCATTGCTTCTAATTCGGTGCTGGTTGCGGGCGATCGCAAAAGTGCTGTTACTTGCATCTTTTGTGCTGCCAGACATTTCGCGATTTCTAAGCCGAGGTTTCGGCTAGCACCAGCTAAAAAAATGTGGAATTTCTCTGTCATATTAATTGGGTTTTAAGTTGTGCAGAAATTGGTTTATTTGACTGTGGAACAGTATACAACAATCCTCTGTAATTTTTTGAATTAGTTTTTTTTTACCGCAGAGGGCGCAGAGGGCGCAGAGGAAGAGAGGGGAAGGATTCGCAATTACCTATTCCCAATTTCCAATTTACGTTAGATTTTTTTGCCCACCATTACTACCCAAGATTGAGCTTCGCGGGGTAAGCCGGGGGGACGATAGTAGTGATTGACAATTGCAAATCCCGCTTGTTCTAAACAAGGCGCTAAAGTATGATATTCCCATCCGGCAGTATAGCGTTTTCCCGTTGGCCGCTCGTCGTATCCCTCCCAGTTTCCCCGGCACATTGACATGACAATTGCACCGCCAACAACTAAGGCTTTGTGCAAATCTTGCAGCACTTTAACCATCTCGTCGCTGGGAACGTGAATCAGGGAAGCATTGGCAAAAATACCGTCAAATTCTGCTTTTGGCAAGTCGAGATTCAGAAAAGATTGCTGCCAAACTTCGCATCCCGATAACTTCTTAGCTATTTCTACAAAAGCTGGAGTTGCATCTAAGCCTACAACTGTGTGTCCTTGGCTCTTGAACGCTACTAAATCTCGTCCCGGGCCGCATCCTATATCGAGAATTTTACCGGGATTGCGGGGCATAGCAGCCGTCAGTGCGTTGCGATTTTGGGATACGTCGTGATGCCAAGTTCCTTCTCGGAAAGATTCGGCAGTTAGCTGGTATTCTGCGATCGTAATTTCTTCGCGTTTGTCCACAATTTGCCCCCCTTGTATGATTTTAGATTTTAGATTTTAGATTTTAGATTGAAGAATGTCAACCTTAGAATAAGGGTTCCTGGCTACAATTTAAGAACTTACGGCTGAGGCATTTGCTACCTCAGAAACCCGGTTTCTCTCCGTCCATGCGTAAGCGTGAAGTAGAGATATTGGGTAGGGACACGGCACTGCCGTGTCCTACTCTATTTCTGGTATAAGAGTTAAACAACCAGGGTTTTTTGTTCGGATTTGGTAACTGCTGAATCAACTTCTAAGAGAGAACCTTCGGGGGATTCGATCGCAAATCCCGCATCTCGAATCATATCCCAATCTTGATGGGCAGCTTGTCCGGGAGTTGTCAGATAATCGCCAACAAAAATAGAATTAGCGGGGTAGAGTCCGAGAGGTTGCAGCGATCGCAAATGCACCTCGCGTCCCCCAGCAATCCGAATTTCTTGGCTGGGAAGCAAAAAGCGGAACAAACAGAGAATTCGCAAACATTGGCGGGGAGTTAACCTGTTCACATCTGCAAATGGCGTGCCGGGAATCGGAATAAAAAAGTTGACAGGCACGCTAGTAACGCCCAAATTGCGAAGCGAAAGCGCTAAATCGATCGCATCATCATCCGATTCGCCCATCCCCAAAATTCCGCCGGAACAAGTTGTGATTCCCGCTGCTTTTACGTGTTCGACAGTTTCAACCCGATCGCCAAAAGTGTGAGTGGTGCAAATGTCCGTGTGATATGATTCGGAAGTATTGAGATTGTGATTTACCCGATCGACTCCAGCTTTAGCCAGCCGGTGAGTTTGCTCCTGGCTCAACAATCCCAAACAAGCGCAAATTTTCAGGTTATAATTTGCCTTCACAGTCTCGACAGCATCCAAAACGCGATCGAAAGTAGATGCGCTAGGTTGGCGGCCCGAAATCACCAAACAAAACGTACCAGCTTTTAACTCTGCTGCGCGTTGGGCGGCATCGAGAATTTTCTCCTTAGCTAAAAGCGGATATTTCTCAATTTCCGCAGTCGAAATTTTTGACTGAGAACAATAATGGCAATCTTCAGGACAAAGGCCGCTTTGAGCATTTAACAAATAGTGCAGCCTAACTCGGTTTCCCCAGTAGTGGCGGCGCACCCGATATGCTGCGTTTAGTTGTTCCAGCAAAACCTCATCCGGCGCGCGCAATACGGCTAAAGATTGCTCGCGAGAGATACATTTGCCCGCCAGCGCGTCGTCAGCCAAATCGTTCCAATTGGGTAAATTCATTACTAAAATTAAAGGGTTTACAGAGTATCCAAAACCTGACGAATCACCCGATAAATCGATTCTAGTTCATCAGGAGAAATGCAGTAGGGAGGCATCAAGTAAAGCGTATTTCCCAATGGGCGGAGCAAAAACCCCGCTTCGAGAAATCTGGCTTTCAATACAGGAGCGATGTCATTAAAATAACCGGAAACGCTTTCGGTTTTCACATCCATTGCTGCGATGGTGCCACAAGTCCGAATCCGTTCGAGTTTAGGATGATTTCTCAGCCATTGATTCAGGTATTGGCGGTGCAGTTTTTCCATCCCTTGATAAACATTTGGGTTTTGCTCCAAAAGCTCCAAGGATGCTACACTCACCGCACAAGCTAAGGGATTTCCGGTGTAAGAATGACTGTGAAAAAAAGCTTTGTCCGGTTCATCTCGCCAGAAAGCTTGATAAATATCCTCCGATGCCATTGTGACAGCAATGGGCAAACAGCCGCCAGACAATCCTTTAGACAAACACAGGATATCCGGCTTCGTTGCAGATTTAACAGAGGCAAACAGTTCGCCCGTGCGGCCAAAACCCGTCATTACTTCATCGTAAATCAACAATACATTAAACTGGCCCGCAAGTTGTGCGATCGCCTGCAAAAACTCAGGGCGACACATTCGCATTCCCCCGGCACCTTGCACCAAAGGTTCGATAAAAATTCCCGCATAGCCGCCCTGCTTTAACAAAAACTCCAATTTCTCCAAACTCGCCGCCTCCTTGCTTTCCACCTCCTCATCGCCATCAAAAGTCGCCGGAAAAGGAACAACATCCCCAGCAAACATTAAAGGTGCAAAAGATTCCCACCACAGCGAACTTCTGCCAGCAGACATCGCGCCCACAGTATCGCCATGATAACCTCCCTCAAAACTAATAAAGCTAGTACGGTTAGTTTCTCCGAGATTGCGCCAATATTGAAATGCCATTTTCAGAGCCACTTCAACAGCAGTCGAGCCGTTATCAGAAAAGAAAATCCGCGTTAAAGAAACAGGCGTATGAGTTAGCAATTTACTCGCAAGTTTCTGGGCAGGTTCGTGAGTAAATCCCGCAAAGATTACGTGTTCTAACTTTTGGGCTTGCTCGTAAAGAGCCTCGGCGAGAATCGGATGGCTGTGCCCGTGAACAGTCACCCACCAACTAGAAATGCAGTCGAGAATTTGCCGCCCGTCTGCCAATTCCAGCACCGATCCCTTGCCGCGAATTACCTTCAGCGGCGGGGCAGCCGTTTTCATTTGCGTGAAGGGCTGCCAAATCGGTGAATTTGAATAATTAGGTTCCTGATTCGCAGTCATTTTTGCCCCGTTCACTAATATTAACCTGCATTTTAATATAGCAATAATAACTCCCCTGTGAACTTTTTATATTGTCTTCTTTCTTCTTCTCTTCCTACCCTTCGGGAACGGCTTCGCCGAACGTGTCCTTCGCGTCTTCGCGGTTCGTTTAAAAAAATCTAGTTTGGTGTTGGGAGTGGCTGCGCTGCAACATCTGCCGCCATATCAGGTATTCCCGGGCGATGGTTAAAATTGTCAGTTACAATTTTCTGCCTTTGAGCAAATAAGTCGTCATAGATCCTTTGCCTTTAACATTAATTTTACCGCGCTTTTCCAACAAATACTTATCGCACAGCAACTCATAAGTTGAGTTGCTAACTTGAATTTTACCCGGAAGTCCCTGAGATTCCATGCGACTTGCTGTATTCACAGCATCTCCCCACAAATCGTAAATAAACTTTTTAGTACCGATGACACCTGCTACAACAGGCCCAGTATTAATGCCAATGCGGATATTCAGAGGTTTACCGCATTCGTCGCGGAATTTCATAATCTCTTGCTGCATTTCCAGGGCCATTTCGGCAATAGATTCGGCGTGATTTGTACAGGGAAGCGGTAAACCGCCTGCTACCATATAATTGTCACCTATCGTCTTAATTTTTTCTAAGCCATATTGCTCGCTCAAGCTATCGAAAGATGAAAATATTTTGTTAAGTAACTTGACTAATTCTTCAGGAGACGTGCGCGAAGATATTTCGGTAAAGCCCACAATATCAGCAAACAAAACCGTAACCTCTGCAAATCCATCCGCAATATTTATCTGACCTTTTTTTAGGCGATCGGCAATCATTGCAGGTAAGATATTTAGTAATAAACGTTCCGACTTTTCTTGTTCAGCGCGCAATACTTCCTCAGCTTGTTTCCGCTGTGCGATTTCCTTGTATACTCGGTGAAACATTTGATTGAATGCGACCATGAGTTCTCCCAACTCGTCATCCCGCTTGACAGACAGAGAGTAGAAATCAGGTTGTTCTCGATCTTTGCTCAAAGCGTCTCCAGCAGCGATCAAGTCATCGCGCAATCTCAAGATAGGTGCAATTACTGTCACCCCTAAAAAGAACATAGTCACCGAAGTGACAAAGGCTGATATAATGATTACTAGAACCGCAATCCGCCCGATAAATGCGTAGAGTTCCGGTTGAACGGTAGAAGCATCGTGGCGAACAATTAAGATGTAATCGCCTCCCAAATGTCGCTCCGTCCAAGCAATATCGTACCGCTGGTCATCGAAATTGTGATTGTGAACTATACGAGTTCTTTTTAGTTGCTTTAAACTGATTTCTGGGGGTTCGCCAAGTGTATATATTAGCTCACCGTTAGCTTGGTAAATAGATAGTCCTAAAACTACTTGAGAATCCTTAGTAATATTTTTTACTTCTTCTTGCAAGAAAGTGCGATCGGAAATATCTTGTTGGAGCAAAAACTCTAGGGAATCAACAGTCGCCCGAGATACCTGTTCTAATTGACTTAAAAGTTCATTTTCTCGCCTAAAATAAGAGGGAACTAAAATAATTCCCTCTATGACAAGAATGCTAGCAAATATCCACAAAGCTATTTGCCTAGACAAGCGAGATTTGAAAAAACCCAAGAATGATAAAATCCGCAAGGACATAAAATTTACTATTTGGCAAATGGCTAGTTTAAGGAATAGGAAAATCAACCGGGTTTTTCGTAATAAATTTGGGTTGGTCAACGAAGCAACGGCGCAGAAACCGGGTTCCTCGCCTCGCCCGTGCAATTTCTGTAATTGTCAGCAGCCAGCAGCCAGCAGCCATTAAGCGTTACTTCTGGGCTAAGCACTAACGGCTAATGACTGATTACCCACCCAAAAACGGATACCAGCCCCCGACTTAACTCGTGGAGATATAAAAATTTTAAACCCTAGTTCAAGTTCCTAGATTCACCTGTGCAGTAAATCTAAAATCTAAAATCTAAAATCTAAAATCTAAAATTGACTGACTTCGGACTAACTAGCAGACCCCTTAATAATATAATAAACAAATTAAACGGAAAGTGCGCTGGCTAACCTACCTGCAAGCAGATAAGTATTCATATCGCCCTTGCCTTTGACGTGGATAATTCCTCTGTCTTTAAACAGATACTTATTTCGCAAGATATCGTAAGTTGATGGTGTGACTTGAATCGCGCCGGCAATCCCGTGGGATTCCATGCGGGCTGCTGTATTAACGGCATCGCCCCAGAGGTCATAAATGAATTTTTTAGTGCCGATTACCCCCGCAATTGCAGGCCCGGTATTGATGCCGATGCGAATGTTAATTCCTGCATGATGTTTGGCATTAAATTTTGCTAATTCCTCCTGCATATCTAAGGCCATTTCTGCAATGCTTTCAGCGTGGTTGGTGCTGGGATTTGGCAAACCTCCGACTACCATGTAAGCATCTCCAATTGTTTTGATTTTTTCCAACCCATACTTTTCCGTTAAACCATCGAAGGCAGAAAAAATTTCGTTGAGAAACTCGAGCAATTCTTCGGGAGATATTTGTGCTGACAGCAAGGTAAAGCCTACGATATCTGCAAACAAAATCGTGACTTCTGCGAAGCCGTCAGCAATACTGCTTTGACCATCTTTTAGCTTGGCAGCAATGGACTCGGGTAAAATATTGAGCAGCAGGCGATCGCACTTTTCCTGTTCTTTTACCAATTCTACATTAGTTTCTTGCAATTGTGCCGTCCGTTCCCTGACGCGCTGTTCTAATTGTTTAGCATTTTGGCGCAACCTGCTGATAGCTAAACTTAATCCTGAGACACCTAAAACTGAAAGTCCGGCTAACAAGAAAAACAAGTTTTTTAGTCCGCTGCGAGTTTTTTGAGTGATAGTGTCGAGAGGTTGAGTAATTTCTAATATCCCCCGCACATCTCCTACTTTCCAGTCTGTTTTAGGACTGTAGGGGTTAGTATTGTGGCAATTAACGCAGCTAGCCGTCAAAATGTCTGCTTCTGCATATCGAAATGCTGGCTTACCGCGAAATTCCTCACTACGGAAAAATTTCTGTGTAGGATTTTGCGTCAAATAGCTGAGGGCTTCTAGTTCAAAATTGTCTCTAGCCCCACCTTCTTTTTGCCGCCAAGGAAACGGGTAGTTGCTGTACAAACGAACTGACAATTCAGAATTTTTTTGGCTGATCTGTTTACCGAGTTCTACCAAAAAGGTTGCTGGTACGGGAACTGTTACTTTTGTCGGCTTGTAGTCGTGGGTAAAGTTAATTGTTTTAGCGGTGTTAAGAGGATTGACAACATCCGAACTGTAAAGGGTGCGGGCTTCTTTAATAGCTTGGGCATAGAGGGTGGCATTTTGGAGGGCTTGCGATTCAATTAGGGTGGAGGAAAGACGAGACATATTTGCCATCGCTACTCCTACACCTACACAAAATAAAATTGTCACCGCAAGAATAATTCGCTTGTAAATTAATTGGCTGATGGCAGCCCGACTGCGAGAAATTAACTGGCGCATGGTATCCTCAAATGTGAGGTTGAATCTTTAAGTGATTTTACGCACTACTAACATAACACTGCTTTTTCAGGTCGCTTTGTCGGCGTCGGGCTAAACCCAGACGGCGTAGTGCAAGGGATTGTTTATTGTTATTTACAGCGAGTGTTGGGGTTCTCCGTAAAAGTACGCATAACTTTATAACGGTTTTCAGTTGAGATATCGGGTAGGGACACGGCACTGCGGTGTCCCTACTTCACGCACTTATTGCTGTATCTCGGTTAGGATAGCAATTGTAGTCTATGGTTAGCGATCGTGAATTCTAACTCTACTGTCTCACCTACGAACAACGAAATTTTTCCGGGAGAAGTTTTCGTCAATACTGCCGATTTCGATCCCGGCATTCGGCGACTTTTACCTAAATATGACGAAATGCTGGATGTATTAGTAGGCTGCATTGCTAACGCAAACCACCGCATTTTAGAACTCGGCTGCGGTACGGGGGAACTCACTTTAAAAGTTCTCCAACGCTACCCGTCTGCGGAAATAGTTGCTGTCGATTACTCGCCGCGAATGCTTGATTTTGCCCGCGCCAAAATAGAGTCGGCAGGATACGCAGCCCGGTGGACTGGCATAGAAATGGATTTTGGAGAATGGGCGAACAATCCAAATTTCTCTGGCTTGGGCGATAAATTCAATGCTTGCATTTCCTCTCTGGCAATTCATCATCTTGAGGATGAGATGAAGTTGAAATTGTTTGAACGCATTCGCGAAAGTTTAAATGCTGGTGGCTGTTTTTGGAATGCCGATCCTCTTTTAGCAGAATCAGCAGCAATGAAAGATATTTATCAAGCGGCGCGAGAAGATTGGGCGCTAAATCAGGGGGAAACCTTAGCACAAATTCGCGCAAATGTGGGGAAGAGTGTCTCTTACGGGTATTCTAATCCCGATCGCCTAGCTACACTTTCGGCACAGTTGGAAATGCTAGCAAACGCTGGATTTGAGACTGTTGCAGTTCCTTGGAAATACTACGGTATGGCGGTATTTGGGGGATTTGTTAATTGAAAAAAGCAGTCCGGGAGGCAGAACTTCTATGTGTAGGGTGCGCGAATAAGCACCTTACTGCTTAAAGAAAGATTGCAGTTAGTATTTTATGTTACTAAGTTCTGGTTGAGAAAATATATAATATGAATTCCGGTTGCATTGGAATGATTAAACCGCAGAGAACGCAGAGGAAGAGAACAGAGAGATGAATAATTCCGATGAAGAGTGGATTTGATATAATATTGCGAGCATAAAGGAAAAAAAATGACTGCAACTGCGATTCAAAGTATTGACTGGGATGCTTTCTCGTCGGAACTCTCGGGAATCGAAATAATTAGCGATCGCGCGCAAGTTGTCAAGCTATCTCAAGATTATTATCACTTCAGTCCTGTTTTGCAACCTATCTTAAGTGATAAAACAGGAGATTTAGTAGTTCGTCCCGCCAGCGAAGCGGAAGTTTTGCGGATTGCAGCAGCCTGCGTCAAATCCAAAATTCCGCTAACTGTTAGAGGTGCAGGAACGGGCAATTACGGGCAGTGCATCCCCCTCAACGGCGGCGTCATTTTAGATACCACCAAAATGCACAATATCCGCTGGATAAAACCGGGTTTAGCTTGCGTAGAACCGGGGGTAAAAATGTCGGTTTTCGACAAACAAGCGCGAGAAACCGGTTGGGAATTGCGGATGGTTCCCTCAACCTATCGCACCGCAACGATTGGGGGATTTATTGGCGGCGGTAGCGGGGGAATTGGTTCGATAACTTACGGGCAATTGCGCGATCGGGGAAATCTTCATGCCGTTCGAGTCGTTACAATGGAAGACGAGCCCCGCGTCATCGAATTGCGTGGCGATGAAGTGCAAAAAGTCAATCACGCTTACGGCACAAATGGGATTATTACTGAGTTAGAAATTCCCCTCGCCCCTGCTTATCCTTGGGCGGAAATCATTGTCGCTTTTGACGATTTTATGACAGCGGCAAACTTCGGTCAAGCTTTGGGCGATGCTGACGGAATTATCAAAAAACTAATTTGTGTTTGTGCTTGGCCGATTCCTGCTTATTTTGCTGCTTTCCGCGATGCAATTCCTGAAGGTAAGCACTGCGCTTTGTTAATGGTAGCTGAATCTTGTCTGGAACCGCTGCAAGATTTGGTGCGCGAATATGGCGGCACAATTTGCTATCAAAAAAACGCGCAAGCAGCGAGCAAAGGTGCAGCAATTGCTGAATTTACTTGGAATCATACAACTCTGCACGCTCGCAGCGCTGACCCGTCTCTGACTTATTTGCAGACGCTTTTTCCCCCAGATAAAGGTTTGAAATTGATTGAGGAACTGTATAATTATTATGGCGATGAGGTGATGATGCACTTGGAGTTTTTGCGGATGAACGGCTGGGCGATCGCCGCAGCTTTGCAAATAGTTCGCTACACTACGGAATCACGGCTCAATGAAATTATTCGCTATCACGAAGAGCAAGGCGCACTGATTGCTAATCCTCACACTTATATATTGGAAGATGGAGGCATGAAAATCATTAATGTGGAACAGTTGCAGTTTAAAGAGTTGGTCGATCCTTACGGTTTGCTGAATCCGGGTAAAATGCGGGCGTGGTTGGAACGGGATTAAGGGCGATGGTTTTTAGATAAGATTCGGATCTTGAAATCGCTGCTAGACAAACGAAGAGATTCGGCGATTGAAATTGCTTCAACACAAACTTTCGTCTGTGGCTCGATCCTCGCTTCGCCGAACGTCCTTCGCAGACTCAGAAATGAGCAAACAGCAGTGATAAATTTAAGGGACGGGGGCGGTAATTTCTGCTGGTGCGATCGCCCCTTCAGAAGGTACAGCTTGCTTTTCCAGTAGTAGGCGCTGTTTGTTCCGATATTCTGCGGCAGCATCGTTCAAATTTTGGCGCTGTTCGGTATTAAATTCTTCCATGCTGCGGCCGTTTCCCAATCTCGATCTGTGAATTAAATCAAATATTCCGCTGCCGCTGCTGCGGCCGGAAAATGGGTCGGTATTGTCTTGAGTTTGAAAGTCTTGCAGCGGTTGGGCATTATTTACACCGCTGGCTTGAGCGAAGCTTGCTTGAGGCGAGAACATAGCACAGGATGCGATCGCGCTTGCAGCAATCCCCCTCATCAGTTTGCCCGATTTAGAAGTTTTGGTGTTCATAATTTATTAGTTGAACCTTCAAAAAAACAATTCTATCTAAACAATATTCTGACTTGCGACTAAATATTATATTACTTCGCTGGGGCTAAGGACACGGCAGCGTCCACAGGTGTCAACTTAAGGACGATCGTGGGATGACCATTGCTATTTTAAGACAGATCTCACCCTCGCTCGATCTTACCTCTGCCACGCAATATCGAGCACAGATCACGCCCCGCGATCGGAGTTAAAATCCGAAAAAGTATGAGATGGTGCGGAATCGGCACTGCATTTTATGAGCCAAAAACGTCCGGCGGGCGTCAGCTAATCCATACCTGCGTCGAGCCTGGGAAGTACCAGGCCCACCCATAGAAGAAATACAAGCCAAGTTCTTGTGTTGGCTGACTCCTGAAAGCTTTAAGCCGTTACGCTTAACCCTGGATCGCAAAAACTGCGCGATGGCCTCGGGCCCGGCAAGCTACGACTGTTGACATTACCAGTGATGATGGCAGTAGTCTTGAGCTTGGTATACCGTAGGATTTCACGGTTAAGTGAAGTGATACGGGTATTAGAGTCAGAAGGGTTGCTGTGGGTAGAGCCATTTAAAGTCAGTAAACAAGCCTTATCCAAACGACTTGCCTGTTTACCCCCAGACTTATTTGCACAAGTATTTGAGCCAGTCATAGCAAAAGTCCAGTCCCGAGCCGATAAATTGCCTATTCCTACTGGTTGGGAATCGGTGTACCAAAATTTTAGTGCCATCAGGATTGCCGAGGGTTCAACTCTCGAAGCTGTGAGAATGAAACTCAAAGCCAATGGAGACTCAACAACGGGAGTGGGGGGTCGAATCATGATTTTAGAGGGATTTCACCACCCGCTCGTCGCCACTCGGTACACAAAAAATAGCACGGTTCACGCTTCTATGCCACTTGGATATTTTATGTAGTTATCAATGATTTATATAGCGAGCGCAAATGATTTGTAAATCATCGAGCGTGTATAATGAGAGATGTAAATCTAAGTAGAAGTTGAGATGT
>NZ_JAUBTQ010000040.1:0-73758 GCF_036702515.1 Microcoleus sp. BROC3 | reverse complement strand
ACATCGGTGCGGTTTGGTACTTTGTCCATCATTACAATGCCTCCCTACGGTCTTAACCATTACTATGCACTACTACCAAATTTTTAGCTCCTTTGAGAGCGGCATAATTAAGGTCGGTACTCTTGAGGTTGGCTCGATTGAGGTTGGCTCCAATTAATGAAACTCCACTAAGGTCGGTTTCACTAAGATTGGTATCCTTTAACCATGCCCCATTAAGATTAGAACCTTTGAGGTTGGCTTTGTTGATCCAAGCTTTTTCGAGGCTGGCTCCACCGAGTTGAGCTTTTTCCAGTTTGATCCCCTCTAAATTTGCTTCAGGAGCTTCCAGCCCTTGCAAACTAACCCCAGATTTATTCAGGTCTTGCAATGCCTGAATTCTTCCTGCACTACTGTTCTGATTTGATGCTGAATTAAAAACCATCCATGCTTGATATTGTGCCTGCTTCTTTCGTTGAGGTCCTTCCGAAAAATAGCGCCCCAACCCAATTACAACAGTTATTACTATCCCACTCTGTATTAATTTCACAGATCCCTTGCGGAGCAAAGCCCATTTTTTCTTGGTAGGTAAGTGCAGTGCCCACTTAGCCCAAGTAGTATGTATGTTCCACCAATTCTTAGTCTTAGGGTACGGATCGATAGGTTCTTCTGACCTGAGATCGTATAAACGGCGATAGATGTCTATCTCCATCTTCAACCGTTTTGCTTCGCACACTAAGTCATACTCGCGCTGCAATCGGTCTGGACCATCGTAGACTCTCGCAAAACTTTCTCGCAATTCCTCAATATTTGGTGTATCTTTGTTCATAACCGCCCCAATTTCTTCACTCAATCCCAGCTTATAGTTACCTTCAATTCTTCAGGATTATGATGTTCAAGCAAGGTACTTTGCTCGCAGACATCATCAAAGGGAAATCCATAAGCTTTGTTATCTATGCTGTGAAGATGCCAGAATTGTGCATAGTAATTAGCCGGGGAATTTTTATAATACTCCTCTGGAGTATACCGATTCTCTGGACTGCCCAATATATGCCTGTTGAGCATAGCACTCACTTGAGCTTGAATGACCTTTTCAGTGGCATTGCCTTTAGCAAATACCCCCGCACACTCAAAAACTTCGGAAGAGGTTGGATAGCCGATTATATATTTGGTATTTACATCACCATCCTTTGTAAAGACAAAAACATTGTTTTCTACCTTTCCCGTAAAAGTTCCCTCATGTGTAGTAAAAACCAGTTCGTTTGACGCATAATATTGCCACATTTCAGCAATGTAGCTATCGAAGTATTTTTCGTATTTTTGACAGCGAGCAAAATTACCTTTAAAAGGCGCTACGATTCTGTAGGGTGCCTGAACCAGAGATTGAAATTCGGTTGGGACACTTGCCATGTATTCACTGAACAAAGCACTTCGAGATTCAGTTATTCCCAGTTTGTTTGAAAATCCATCGGATGCAGTCAACTCAACTGTCATTGGGAAACCAAACTGATCTACTTGAGTGGTATTACCGTGAAAACCAGCATCATCAATAGTAAATTCTAACCAATCAAAATAAACGTCTGCATTGGGGTCAGATGGATTAGCTGGATTTGGGCCAACAAAACCATATCCATTGTTGACAATTTTCAGATACGTTGGCGAGCCGAGACTAATATATGCTCTACCAGAATCGATTTTAGGAACTTGTATTTCGGAAACTTCACTAACTGTATGCAAATAATTGCACCAGTTTTGTTCATGTTTGGTCAGATGACCGGGTGCATCGTTATCACTATCATTGCAGGGGACTAAATTACCATCTTTGTCTACATGACAAAATTGACCAGTAGAATTTTTGCCGATGATGACAAAGTAGATCTGTTCGGAGGAATATTTTCCTCCAGTGTTATTGGTGAATGAAAATTTCATAATGTTTTCAGAATCAAGAAGCGAGTTGGTAATTATGGGGAAAAGCTAAACATTCCTATCGAAAAGCTTTTCCCATTCAAGAGCTAGACTCAACTCTATATGTAATTGTCGTTAGAAAGCAGGTTGTCCTAGAAAGTTCCCTGGAGGGTTATAACGGCACACTAAGATATCATTGCCATTGGCGCTAGCGATCGCACAACCAACTTCTGTAGTCTTCCTCCAGACAACCTGGGTATAGTGACCAACATCTTGCCACTTTCCAGTAGAGCTAACATTGGGGAATGTCCCACCGATAAAATACTGCTTTTCGTTTCCAAAACTCTCAATCATTTGGGTATAACTAAAGTAGCCAGATGCTCCCATCCAAAGGTTTTCGCCTTCACCCGTGTTCTGGCTATGTTGCAAGGTTCCTCCCAAGGAAACAAGGTAGTCTGCCCACTCCTGAGCATGATTGGCTAAAGTATCAGACCAAGTGAGTGGCGGAACACCCACTTCTGCCCGATATTGGTTATGAGCATTGAGAATTTCTTGAGCTATTGAGTTTTGCTCGGCTGTCACAGAGAGATTAGTATTAGACATCATTTTCTCCTTTGTTTTGTGCAGTTAAACTTTCTTTTGCTTGTATTCCCCTTGGTCGTTGAGATACCAGATTCCGTAGTGTGCTTCGGCAGAATTTTGTGAGTTATGATGGCTTTTCCAAGGTTCGTCAAATGCCTCAAAAAAGTAAGCGATCACCAGATTTTCAAATGCCCACTTATCAATTGCTTCATAATAAGCAAGGAGATTTACCACATTGTTATCTGTGTTGTTAAAGCTAACTCCCTCTGATGGCCAGCCAGTTTCACCAATCATCACCTCGCATTGGGGATTAACGTCTGAAACGGCTGTTTTGATTTGATAAAAAGCCTGACCTACTGCATTCACACCATCTTGAGGTGTGACAGAGTGCGAAGGTGGATAAAGATTGCATTGGATAAAATCGCAATGCTGAATAAGTCCTTTTAGCTCCTTGTAATAGGCGCTGTTAGGATTGGCAATTTCACCAAAGGTATTCGAGCGAACACCTACTTTTATACCGAAATTGTGGGCTTTTTCCTTGTTTGCCACAATCATCTGAGTGACTGCATTTACTTTGTCAGCATCGCTGACGTATTCATTGGTGAAAACGAAAGAAGTCACCGTGTTTGGGTAAGAAGTGTTCGCTAAGGATGCCGCAGCAAAAGCAGCATCGATTTCTGCCTGCTGTAGCGCCATGTCAATCTGCTGTTGCTGGTTAGTCTGTTGATAAATTCCCTGACTAACTTCAAAGGCGATTTTACCCCGAAGTTGATTCAACTGGGCTGCGGCACCAACAATATGACAGTTAGAATTGACCTGATTCCAGGGTGTTGTGGGCGGGTATCCGTCATAGCCCATACTGTAGGTACTTATCTTGTTGAAATACGGTTCCATGATTTCCAGCATCCGAACAATATCCTGCTGGCTGTATGAGTTCCACAATTGATTTGCGGGGCAAACATACGGACTAAAAGCTACACCAAGAAATTCAGACATAGTGATACTTCCATCTTGCAATGAGATGTATTTTGTACAAGGGTTCCAGATAAGTTGTGCGGCGAATCTAGAACACTTGCCAAAAACTTTTTGAAACAGAATCTTTAGTAGTGCGCCATGTTTTCGCAAAAGATGCTCTCACCCATGTTTACACCCAACATCTGGGTAAAACGCTCGTAGAAACCCACCCTGTCGCGAACCTTGTCATTAGTAGGAATGCTACATTCAAGACCGCCATTGATGATGTTGATAGTCATGCCAAATCCAAGTGCACGTCCCTTGCTGGCATCGTCAGGAGAAGGTGTCCAACCACCAGTCATTACTGCGTGACAAGAAGGCTTGGGTGGCTGTGAGGTCATCCAGAACCACAGAGCAGTTTGGAAGGCGATGACGCCATCTGACTTAACCAGGTCAGGGTTATTAAGCAAATCCGCGCCCAAGACTTCGCCCATCTGACCGTAGTTGTAGTTCCACGACAGTTGTATGGGCCCACGACCGTGATAGGAGCGACCAGACGCACAAGGATAGGTGGTATTCGATGCCTCACAGTATTGACTTGTGGGATTTTGCTCTTCAATAAAGTGTAGACCCCAAGCAAAACGTCCACCAGGAGCAGCGTCCCAACCTCCCGTCGTTTCATGGGCAATATTTGCTAGGAACGCGGCTGCCTCCTGTTTGCGTTGCTCATCTGAACCCTCATTGCAAAACAGGGGGTACTTCTGAGTTGCCGTCACCAGACTGTCGTAAGCGTACAAAGCGTTACGGTTGGGAAACATGGCTTCATAAGTTTCAGAAGATATAATACTTGCGAAACCATTACCTCCTGGTAAAGTGATAGAGCCGTTAGGAATGCAGAGTTCCTGACCTTCTTGCAAATTGCTAGCATCATTGTCTGTCAATAAGCTGCCATCTGGTTTTTTAATTTCACGCCAACGATTACCATCACCCAATTGTTCTTGAGCGATGTTAGAAGGCGTATTTCCAGGCTTTACTATGTACGATCGGCCAACTGTACAAGACATAAATTGCCTCAACTGAGTAGGTTGTTCAAATTTGAAAGTAACCAACAAGCTTGTAGACTATTTCTGCTTGCGATTCCCTCTGTAAACCCACTGTAAGGTGATACGCCCAAGGAAGGTGCTAGCCTGTAGTTGAGTTTTCAGCCCATACAAAAGACCTCCCATGAAGCTGACTCTTAATTGAGGGAAGAATCTGTACTTTTGGCTAGGTGTGGTGCAAAACTACAGGCTGGCAAGGCTTTTCGGAGGGCGATCGATTTTAGATTTTAGATTTTAGACTAAAGAATTGCTCCCACGGGCTGTAGCGATCGCAGGTGATGAGTACGCTACGCTTTTTTCAAGGGTTCACGGCCTGTACCCGGAGCCTGTGACGAAATTGCTTTCGGTCAGCATAAAAAATCAAATACAGATAAACCCGGTTGCTTTCCTCTACTCCAAAAAGCTGATTAAAAATGGTGCAAAATGTCAAATTTAATAAAATTTAACTATTTAGATAGATGTCGTAGTTTTAGTTTTTTATCTAGCATGATTGTATCGAGTTATTAATAGAATTGCCGTGATTTTTCCCAACCCTAGTCCATTTCCAGGCCCGCAGATTCCCAGTACCGAACCGGGGCTGCCGACTATACCCGCATCGCCACCGGTGCCGGGTCCCGTTCCCGAACCGATTCCCGGGATAGTACCGGAACCGGTACCTGCGCCAATTCCCCAGCCCATTCCCGAACCGGTGCCGGAAACTGTACCCTCTCCAATTCCTCAGACAGTGCCGGAGCCTATTCCTCAGACAATCCCGGAACCTGTTTAAATTATGTTTTAGTCGATCGCGAAATTTAAGATTGTTTGTCAGGCCGATCGCAAAAACCGGGTTTCTCGAAAGTCCTCAATCTTTTTGTGGAATATCAGACTTGAAAAAACCCGGTTTTTGCCTAAATTATCAATTAATTGAAGTTGAGCGCAGTCTCTTTACAAAGGTCAACAGCCTCCAAATCAGTGGATTTGCCGTCAGAGTATTCGGCCCTGACATCAAAAACACAGCCCGCCTCCGACCCGCCGTAGTCAGCTTGATTCCACTCAAAATCTGCCTTTTCCCGATCGGCAATGGGGGCGTCTAGCTCGTTTTCTCCCCAAGTATCCTTATCGGGAGGAGACATATAGACTGCTGTCATCGTCTTGCCGCTGTTGTTAACCACCGAAATTTTGACCATCTGAGCGAAAACGCTAGCTGCTGTGAGCCCTAACAGAGGCAGCGACAGCCCCACAGCCATCGTTATTTTGCTTAACCACTGGTTAACCATTGAGCCATCTACCTCAAGTTGTATATTTATTCAAGCTTAGCAGTGGAAGTTAGAACACACAAGTCATATATATTGCTATTCCTTATGATATTTTGAAACAGTGATATGTTTCTAAATAGCTATGCTTACTGCCGGAATTGTCGGACTGCCTAATGTTGGCAAATCTACTTTGTTTAATGCTCTGGTTGCTAATGCCAAGGCGACTGCTGCTAATTTTCCTTTCTGTACGATCGAGCCAAATACGGGTATCGTGGCAGTGCCAGACGAACGGTTGAAGGTGCTGAGCAATATTTCCAATTCCGTGCAAACTGTGCCGACGCGGATGGAATTTGTGGATATTGCGGGTTTGGTGAAGGGGGCGAGTCAGGGAGAAGGACTGGGAAATCAGTTTTTGTCTCACATTCGGGCCGTAGATGCGATCGTCCACGTTGTCCGCTGTTTTGAGAATGACGATATCATTCACGTTGCGGGTTCTGTCGATCCGATCCGAGATATTGACATTATCAATCTCGAATTAATTCTAGCAGATTTAGCTCAAATTGAACGCCGGCTCGATCGCACTCGCAAGCTGGCCCGCAACAACAAGGAAGCTCAGGCCGAAGTGGATGTGCTCGAAAAATTGGTCGCTGTTTTGAATGCGGGGAAACCGGCGCGGCAGTATAATTTCACAGATGAAGAAGCTGAATTAGTTAAAGGTTTGGAATTACTGACCAACAAACCAATTATCTATGCTGCTAACGTATCTGATGACGATTTAGCAACGGGAAATAGCTATGTCGAACAAGTGCGGGAAGTAGCAGCTAAAGAAAATGCTAAGGTTGTCATAGTTTCGGCGCAAGTTGAGTCAGAATTGGTGGAGTTATCCGAGGAAGAACGAACGGATTTCCTAGAATCTCTGGGGGTAAAAGAAGGGGGCTTGAAATCTCTGATTAGAGCTACTTACGAATTATTGGGTTTGCGGACTTATTTTACTAGCGGTCCGAAGGAAACTCGCGCTTGGACAATTATCGCGGGAATGTTAGCACCGCAAGCTGCGGGGGTTATTCACTCGGACTTTGAACGGGGTTTCATCCGGGCCGAAACTGTGAGTTATGAAGATTTGGTTGCTACGGGCGCGATGAATGCAGCTAAGGAAAAAGGCTTAGTTCGCAGTGAAGGAAAAGAGTATGTTGTACAAGAGGGGGATGTGCTGTTGTTCCGATTTAATGTTTAGCTTTTTTAAGGAGATGAACACATGGATATCGTTTCGCTGGCAATTGCTTGGCTGGTAACTTCGGTGAGCTTTTTTATTATTTCCAAGTTGCCCATCGGGGTGGACATTGACACTTTTGGAAAAGCGATGATTTCGGCGGCGGTTTTTGGATTGCTGAATGCTTTGGTGCGGCCGCTTTTTGTGGTTTTGGGTTTTCCATTGGTGTTGGTAACTTTTGGTTTGTGGATAATTGTTATCAACGCGATTATCTTTGGATTGGCGGCTTGGCTAGTGGATGGATTTCGCTTGCGGTGGGGAATTTGGAGTGCTTTGCTGGGTGCTATAGCCCTCGGTTTTATCAACTCTTTGCTTTATGAGCTGTTGCGGACTCTGCCTAGTGTAAGATAGAGAAAGGTAACGCGCTGGGCGGAAGGAAGGGGCGGGTTTATTCATCCTGTTAGTTATCGCAAATATTTCAGGTTAAACCCGCCCCTAATGCAAATACTTGAGGTTTAATTCCCCCATATCAGGTATGTATTTTTTGGTATTGGTTGAGTTTTTAGCCTTCGCAGTAGTCGATAAATTGCTCTGGAACTAGGCGCAATTCGCCCGATCGAAAGCGCTCGATCGGCATCCAAAGTGCGGTAAATACCCACTCTCCGTCTGCAAAAGCTAGACTTTCCAATTGATAAAATTTGGGATCGACAAATTCGCACTGATAAAGTTGTATTAGCTCGTGTCCGGCTTGGCCATTAAAAATAAAAAAATTTTCCAAACAAGTCAAATATTTGATATTTGTTAACTCGGCTTTAATTTCTTCTTGAAACTCTCTTTGCAAAGCGTCGATACTGTGTTCTCCGAATTCTATGCCACCGCCCAGAGCTCGGTAAAATGTGTCTTGTTTGACCGGATCTTCGCATTGTGACACGAAAATGCGATCGCCCGATCGAATTAATCCTAAAACAATTACGCGAATTGTACCTTTTTGCATAATTAGTCATCAGTCATTAGTCATCAATCATTAACTGGTTCCTAGGCTATGCCTAGGAATCAATGTCCAGAGGCTCTGCCTCGCTTTCGGAGCAGCAAAATAGGAGGCAGAGCCTCCGGGTATGTGTTACCAGGCAGAGCCTAGTAACGAGTAGAATCCGCCCCTAATGAGTAATCACTAATCACTAATTATCAGCAGCAAAAGTCTCTCGACGGCGACTGGTGTCAACGGGCCAGTTTCTATTTTCCCCGCCAATAATGAGTTTTTCAATGGTTACGAATTCTTTGCTGAGTTGCTGGAAAACATTAATCAAAACATCGAGGCCAATTGCATCGCTAGTGCCCAAATCAAACCAGCAGCGAGCCCAAGAACCTTGATACTCCATTTCTCCCATATTGTGCATCAAAGCCATCATACTTTGGTCGGCTAGATTAACATCGTAATTCATCTGACTGATATCTAAGCCTTCATCTTGAACTTGCAAATTTTCCGCATTAAATCCTCCGAGTTTTCCCAAGAAAAACCAAGAGTCAAACACTTCTTCAACATACTGTTTTTCACCGTTTGAAGGCACGTTGCTGAACTTCAGCCAAATCCAGAGGTCAAAGGGGTTAAACTCGCGAAACTCTACTTGCATCAATTTTATCAAAGAAAGGGAATGGAATTGCAGGAATTGGATTGCAGGAGAGAGGAAAATTGGGAGAGAGGGAGACAGGGAAAATTTTCCTCCTGACTCCTGACTTCTGACTTCCCCTCTGACTCTTTTTATAGTGGTGGTAAGGCTGCCGGCCCCCAGACTCCATCTGCATCTCTGATTTTATCGCGCATCGGGTCGCAGGCGCGAGATTGGCTGTCGAGACGGTTACGGGTTCTGCACTGCTGAAAGAAGATGTCGGCTACTAAACTGCGCGGCAGTTGGTCGGGTTTTGCTAAGGCTGCGTCGAAGTTTTTGCGGGCTTCCTCAAGTAAGGTTTTGTTGCCGTCTTTCCCCTGGGATTGGGAAAACAAAATTTGTGCTTTTAGATAGAGAACTTCGGGATTGTTTGGCGTTTCTGCTAGGGATTTGTTCGCAAATTCTAAAGCGCGATCGTACTTTTTCAAGTCTCGATAGCCTACTGCCATGCCGCGATAAGCTAAATAGCGGGGAGAGGCTTTTTGTTCGAGTCTTTGAATTGCTTCGTTGGGGTTGGAAAAGGGCAGGTTTGTGGCTAGCATTAAGTCCATGTAGCCTTTGATTAGGTTTAGTTCTGGGTCGTTGGGGGCTATTTTGTCGGCGGCATCTAGGTATTGAAATACTACTCGCAATTTACTCAAAGCTTGGGGCGCGCCTTTGGCGGTTCCTTCTTTGGCTATAATGTTCGCCCCTTCTAGAAAGTGACCTGCTGCTGTGTAAATATTGCCGCGCAATGGATTAGTTTTTGCCAATTTTTCGCCGACTTCGCGGGTTTTTTGCGCGTAGGAATTCATCGAGTTTAAGTCCTCCTCGATGTATGAGATGGAGGCTGCCATTGCATAGGCTAGCGGCTCGTTTGGTTCGGCTGATAGTGCTTGTTGAATTTGAGTTTTTGCTTGTTTGTAGTTCCCTTGCTGAAACATTGTTTTGAAAGCGGTTTCGGTGTTGGGGCCGATCGCCTGCGGGTTGCTGCTGCGAAAGGGATCGCCCGCTACTGCCGAGTTAATGCAGATGCTGAGGGCGATCGCTCCTGCACAGGCGATCGCCCGCACTGTCTGTTTAGAACTTAACATTTGCTTGCCCAGCGATGCTAAAGGAGTTTTCGTCATCGTCAATTCTCTCAATGGAATATACTGTAAACTAGAAACAAGAGAGTTCAATTTTCAGACTCTCGGGCCGCGACCAAAAAAAGAGTTAAATTTGCTTGATTTTTTCTAGCTGTTGCGGTATATTTTAATAATGGAAGTGTGACTTTTAATATACGAACAGACAGATTTCCATTATTAAAATATACCATGAAACAACTTAAAAATCAAACGCCTATGCTAAAAAAAAGGAAAATTTTGTTAAGATTTATGTAAAATAATTGTCGGCGATCGGCAACAGCCAGAAACAGCCTTAACTATTAATAGCACAAATCCGTAAAATCAGTTCAATCCCGTACACTGTTAGTTACCGAACTTCCTTCTCCCCAATTACCAATTGCGTTAATGCTTTATCTAAAAAACTTAGTATATCATCCTACAGCCTGTCCAAATGCTATTCTGAAAAATATTAACTTAGAACTTCCCTCGCAGCAAATGGGGCTGATTGTGGGTCGCAGCGGTTCAGGCAAAAGTACGCTATTAGAAATATTAGCAGGTTTAGCGGAAAAAACTAGCGGCGACATCCGTTGGCGGGAACAAGAATTAACACCGGAACACTTGCAACAGTTAGGAGGGTTAGTGTTCCAGTTTCCAGAAAGGCATTTTTGCGGAGGCACAATTTTAGAAGAATTGCGGTTGGGGCATCCTGAATTGGGACAAGAACAAATTAACTCCGCAATGGCAGAAGTGGGGCTCGGACATTTGCCGCTGCGCGCTTCCCCCCACGCTTTGAGCGGCGGACAACAGCGGAGGGTAGCCCTGGCGGTGCAGCTAATTCGGCAGCCGCATTTGCTACTATTGGACGAACCGACGGCGGGTTTAGATTGGTCGATGCGGCGGCAGTTGGTAAGCTTGTTGAGTAAGTTGAAAAGTCACTGGACTTTGTTGATTGTTACTCACGATGCTAGCGATTTGCTGAGCGTTGCTGACCGATTTTGGACTTTAGACCACGGGGATTTGCAAGAGGTCGATCGGGCTAAGTTAGAAGCTAAGGAAACGAGTTGCGTTTGATTTTTTTTGCGTTTCCAATGGTTCCCGGCGAATAGAATTAGCGTCTATACAAACGAAGTCCGCCTATGCGGACAGAAAGAAAAAAGTGAGAATAGAACTAGATGATAAATGAAACTAAAATATCTGTGTTGCCCCAGATGAACGAGTTGTGGCAAAAAACGCTGAATTGGCAGCCGGATGAGTCGCAGCAACAACAATTTCAGCGGCTTTATGAGTTAATTGTCGAGGGAAATCGCTCCTTGAATTTAACTCGAATTACTGAGCCGATGGAGTTTTGGGAAAAACATTTGTGGGATTCTCTGCGGGGAATTGCAAGACTGCTGCCAGCTAATCACAATTCGGCGGAAAATCCAGAATTGTCCGCCGAGTCGGTGCAGAAAGCGATCGACATTGGGACAGGTGGGGGTTTTCCGGGGTTGCCGATCGCGATCGCCCTGCCGCATTTATCAGTTACGTTGCTCGATTCTACGCGCAAAAAAATTACTTTTTTGGAAACTGTTTTGCCGTCTTTAGGGATAGAAAATGCTGCGACTTTGTTGGGTAGATCGGATGAAATTGCCCGACAGCCGCATCACAAACAAGCTTACGATCTAGCACTTCTTAGAGCAGTTGGAGCAGCTTCTATTTGTGCTAAATACGCGCTGCCCTTCCTGAAAAATGGCGGTTTAGCTGTGCTTTACCGTGGGAATTGGACGGTGGAGGAAGAAACGGAGTTGCAAAGGGCGATCGAGCATTTGGGCGGTAAAGTTGAGTCAGTAGAAGCATTCACAACGCCGACGAGTCAGGGGACACGGCACTGCGTTTACTTACGGAAAGTTGTACAGCAGTTCGAGCGTCCCGTGCGCTAGCTATAGCCGTTTTTCAATACTAACTATGCTTGTCAATAAGATTGCACTTGTCACAGGTAGCTCGAAAGGAATTGGTGCTGGCATCGCCCTTGAATTAGCCAAATCTGGTGCCGATGTTTGTGTCAACTATTGCGATTCTCCAACATCTGCGGGAGAAATAGTCAACCAGATTCACTCTGTCGGCCGTCGCGCTATCGCCATTCAAGCAGATGTCTCACAGCGCGACCAAGTGGAAAGGATGGTCGATAGGTGCGAACAAGAACTGGGTCTAATCGATATTCTAGTAACAAATGCGATCGCCAGCGTCCGAAACACCTTGCTGGAAACTAAATTTGAGGATTTACAGCGGACACTAGAAATAGGGGTGTACGGTGTGTTTCACGTATGTCAAATAGTTGCCCGCCGTATGGTGGAAAGGAAGGCCCAAGGCTCGATTATCCATATCTCATCCCCCCACGCTCATTTTCCCTATAAGGGTGCTATTGACTACAACACCACCAAAGCAGCCTGTCATCACCTCGTTCTTTCTATGGCGAATGAACTGATGTGGCACAAAATTCGGGTCAACATCCTAGAGCCGGGGTGGACTGATACTCCGGGTGAGCGACGCTGGTACAGCGACGAATTGCTTGAGTCGTTCGGCAACCAAATGCCTCTTGGTCGGATGGGATTCCCGGAAGACTTAGGCAAAGCAGCAGTTTTCCTGGCATCTGATGCAGCTAGCTACATCGCGGGCAGCGTGTTAAAGGTAGATGGTGGGTTGTACATTGAGGGCACCCCGAGTTTGACCTCAGAATCTCAAGATAAGTAGGTAGGCGGCATTAAACGAACCATCTAACAGTATGGAAACATTGCTCAGTCAGCCACGCTTAAGGCTCAGGATATTTTACAATCGTTTACTTACTTAATTGCGTTTTACAGCGCCTACCTACTTCAAACCGAGTTTGTTGTTGGGCTGTTTGCGATCGATCGCAACAACAAACTTTGTGGAACTAGGCGCTAGCCTTTTCGTAGCGCTTGTTAATTTCCCCCCAATTAACAACATTCCACCAAGCTTTTAAGTAGTCGGCGCGAAGGTTTTGATATTTGAGATAATAAGCGTGTTCCCAAACATCGTTACCCATAATTGGATAATTTCCCTCCATGAAAGGCGTGTCTTGATTGGCAGTAGTTGTAATCTCAAGTTTGCCAGCTTTATTGCGGACTAGCCAAACCCAACCGCTGCCAAAACGCTTGGTGCCGGCATCGTTAAATTTTGCTTTAAAATCGTCAACACTGCCGAAAGTTTGCTTAATTGCTGTTGCAATTGCCCCTGTGGGTTCGCCGCCGCCGTTGGGACCCATGATTTCCCAAAACATACTGTGATTTAGGTGTCCGCCGCCATTGTTACGCACTGTTGTGCGAATATCTTCCGGCACTTTGCTCAAATCTCGCAGCATATTTTCCGCAGTGATATTTTTGAGTTCGGGGTATTTACTCACAGCATCGTTGAGGTTTTTAACGTAAGCGGCGTGGTGTTTGTCGTGGTGAAATTGCATTGTCCGCGCATCGATGTGCGGTTCTAAAGCATTGTATTCGTAGGGAAGAGGTGGCAGTGTAAAAGGCCCCGGAGTTTGGGCTATTTTTGGACTTTCTGCAACTGGACTTGCTTGCGATACATTATTTCCTGACGCTTGGCAAGCACCTGCGGTAATAGCTCCGACGGTGGCAGTCATCAAATACAAGAAATCTCGGCGTTTGAGAGTCATAAAAAGTACCTAAGTGAATTATTAACTGTTTTATCTCAGATTGAAGCAAAATGGGAGCGAGTTGAGAAAAAAAGTCCTATCGCCCGAATGGATGAGACGGATGGGCGATGGTTGTGAGAGTTTCTCAAGTATAGGCTAATTGTATGCGCGTAACTAACTCACGTGCTCCGGTTCATCAACCCGGTTTCTGTCTCGAAACCGGGTTTTTTTGCGATTATTCTTGGGACAAGCGCTGGATGGCTTGGCCTCCAAAAAGCCGATCGGCTGCTTGAAGAATACCGGGAATTTTAGCAGCGTGGGGACTGTGGGCTAGACAGCGGCGCAAGTCTAATTCATCGAGGCGATCGGCTTTTTGGCCGGGGAACCAGTGCCCCGCATTACCTAAAAGGTTGTAGCGCATCTTGCAATAGTCGATCGTATCGTAAGCCTGCGCCAAATTCCACAGCCACAAAATCACATAAATATTAATACCTCCGGGAGTGTTTTCGATAGTTGGTAAACCTACGTGCCAAGTCTTAAACCAATCTTCTCCTAATTTATTAATTGCTGCTTTTTCCAACCTTTCTAATATCGAGGGCAAAATTTCATCGGCTCTATCTAACAATTCTACAGCTTTAAGATGCTCGTTGAAATCTTCAGGTTTGGCTGCCCCCAAACTCAAAGTGTGTACTTGCGGATGCGACAAACAAAACAAATCGTTAAACACCATCGGACTGAGAGGATAGCACAAGTCTACCAATTTTTGCGGCGGGCTGTAAAGTTGGCCGCCTTTGTCGGAAGGACTGATAATAAAAACGCCCATATCGTGACGTTTAGCAGCTTCAATAGCCGGCCAATTAATTTGATTGATGTAGTACCAATGCAAGTTAAGATAATCAAATTGATTGGTTTCAATTGTTTTGACAATCACATCCGTCGGGCCGTGAGTGGAAAAACCAATAAACCGAACTTTGCCTTCTGCTTGCAACTTTTTCGCCACATCCATGCAGCCGCCCGGACGCATAGACTCCTCTAGCAATTCCCACGTATTAATGCCGTGCAGCGACAGTAAATCCACGTATTCCAGTTGCAAATAAGCTAAGGATTTATCAAATTGTTCGCGAAACTCTTGGGAATTTAGTTGGGGGCTAACTTTCGTTTGCACTATCAATTTTTCGCGGGGAAAGTTCGGCAATATCCACCCCAGTTGCATCTCGGAAGTGCCGTAACCGCGAGCAGTTTCTATGTGATTGATGCCGCATTCAACCGAGTAGCGAATCGTCGCTTCTAGATTTTGTTGATTGTCCAGGGGAATTTCATTGGCTGGTACGTCTTGCCATTTGTACTGATATCTCATGCCACCGCAGGAAAAGACGGGCATGGATAATTCTGTGCGGCCGAATCTGCGATATTGCATCATAATCAAAGTCAAAGCTATAGAAGAAAGAAGTTCGGCAACGGATTTTTTAACGGATGTAACGGATGTCAGTCCGATGTCCGTCGGAAGTTCGGCAACGGATTCGCTTTCTTCGGATGTAACGGATGTCAGGAAGAAGGAAGAAGGGAGAAGGAAGAAGGAAGAATCGCAAGGGTTTCACTGATTAAGAACTTCTTAATAGTCTTGGCTGTTGCTATAGGGTAAGAAACCTTATTTTTGGTATTTTTGCGGGTGGTAACTCCCATATTGCAGCATTCTCCTGAACAGGCAAGATGCCTGTTCCACAAAGAGTTTTTGACCATCGGCGGGGCAGTTTTGACTATTTAGAAATCTCCCGTACTACTGGTTTTCCGTCTTTGATTTCGCCGACTAAAACCAAATCTGTACAGTCTACAAACAAACCATTTTCTAACACACCGGGAATGTTATTCAAGCTTTTTTCCATTTCTCCCGGGTTGGCAATGTCATCAAATTTGACATCGATTACCATATTACCTTGATCGGTAATTACCGGGCCTGCTTTTTTCACACCCATGCGGAGTTCTGGTTTGCCGCCCAATTTTTCAATGGCGCGCATCACTGGTGTTAATGCCATTGGTATAACTTCGATGGGCACGCGAAAAGTCGAACCCAATTTATCTACGATTTTGGAACTGTCAACTACTACAATAAACTGAGTTGCGAGGTAATCAACTACTTTTTCGCGGGTGTGGGCAGCGCCACCACCTTTAATTAAGTTGAGGTGGGGATCTACTTCATCAGCGCCGTCAATAGCCACATCAATTCTGTCAATTTCATCTAGTGTTGTCAGCGGTACTCCGTACTGTTTGGCTAACACTTCTGATTGAAAAGATGTCGGCACTCCCTTGATATCTTTGAGTTGACCGGATTTTATGCGATCGCCCAATGCTTGAATAGTATAAGCTGTAGTTGACCCCGTGCCGAGTCCGACAATCATACCAGATTGTACGCGATCGGCAGCAGCAAAGCCCACTTGCTGTTTCATCAATTTTACGGGATCTTGTTCTGTGGTCATTTTCGGTACTCCTCAATAGTTTTAAGATTATACCATTTAATGAAAATCGGATTTCTCGATACTTATACTTGGGATTACAACATTGAAACTCCTTACCGCGAACCTTTGGGCGGCACTCAGTCAGCTATTTGTTACTTAGCCGAGGCTTTGGCTGCACAGGGAAACGAGGTATTTTTGCTCAACAATACTTCCGAGTCGGGGATGTCGCGCGGCGTTGATTGCAGGCGCAGGGTGGGGGACAAATCTAATTTAGAATTGCTGCGATCGCTCGATTTTTTAGTTATAGTCAATATAGTCGGCAAAGCGCTGGAAGTTAAGCCGCTTTTGGGGCATCGAACTAAGTTAATTTTGTGGATTCATAACGAACCGGGCTTTGTATTCCTCCAAGAGTTCAATAATCAGCGAGAAATCAATGCTTGCGATGCTTTTGTATTTGTCAGCGACTGGCAGCGCGAGCAATTTCACCAGCGCTTTGGGATTGAATCCAATCGCAGTTGTGTTTTAAGAAATGCGATCGCACCTTGTTTTGCTAACATTTTCGCCGATAATATTTCTATCCTCTCTCATAAATCTCGACCGCCCATTCTAGCTTACACCAGCACTCCATTTCGCGGACTCGATATTTTGTTAAAAGTCTTTCCCGAAATTCGTCAAGCTGTCCCCGGAACCAGATTAAAAGTATTTTCAAGCATGAAAGTACACCAAATAGACGACAATGAGAACCAGCTTTTTTTCGGTCAACTTTACCGGCAGTGTCAGGAAACAGAAGGCGTCGAGTACGTCGGTTCCGTACCGCAACCCGAGCTCGTCCGGCAACTGCGTTCAGTCGCGGTTTTAGCTTACCCGAATACCTATGTGGAAACGTCATCTATTGCCGTGATGGAGGCGATGGCCAGCGGTTGCCGGATTGTGACGAGTGAATTGGCAGCTTTGCCGGAAACAACTGCTGGATTTGCCCGTCTAGTTTCAGTGTCAGGGGTGGAAAATTTTGCATCGATAACTAATTGGCAGCGTGCGGGCCAACCAGATTGGGAGGGATATACAAGGCAGTTTTTAGAGGCAGTAGTCGGAGTTTTAAATGAAGGCACGGGTGCGGGCGGCGCAACTGCTGAAAATCACCTGAGACAGCAGGTAGAATATATAAATCGATGCTGTACTTGGTCTGTGCGATCCCGACAGTGGGTAGAATGGTTGAATATTATTAGTGTAAAACCTGTAAGAGTGGCAGAGCCAATGATCGGGAATTCTTTAGTAGGTTTAGAGGCAGTGAGAGATTATTTTCACAAGGGAAATTCGCTGAAAGATCGAGGTAATCTCGGTGGCGCAATCGAGAACTATCAGAAAGCTTTAGAGTTCAATCCCGGAGATGCAGAAGTTCATAAAAAGTTGGCGGAAGTTTATGTCTTGCAAGGAGAATTTGAAAAGGCGATCGCATCTTGCAATCTCGCTCTTAAATTCAAACCTAATTTTGCTGCGGCTTACTTGACAATGGGCAATGCCCTGCACAGTCAAGAAAAGCTGGAAATGGCAATTCAAGCTTACTTGCAAGCTTTAGAAATTCAGCCAAAATTTGCCGAAGCTAGCGCGAACCTCGGCAGTATGTATTACAAGTTAGGGCAATTGGAACAGGCTGCAAATTCTTACCAAAAAGCTCTTGCCATTAATCCCGAATTGTGCTCGGTTAATTTGATGCTGGGCAGCGTTTTGCAGCAGCAAGGAAAGTTAGATGCAGCAATTGCTTGCTATCAAAAAGTGCTGCAAATGCAACCGGGAAATGCCAGCGCTGCGGAAAAACTATCGAGTTCGATCGCACAAAAAGAGCGGGAAACTACCGACAGCAAATTTATCGAATTAGAAACAGAATCAGGCGAAGCGCAACCAGTATCTGTCAACAAAGATGAAGGCTACGGCTTGCAGCCTTCGAGTATCAATTTGCCGCCAGCGCCCACCGCTGAGACTTTAAATACTCCGTTTACAAACCCCGCCGCAGTCTCCGAACAAGTTACCTCGCTCAATGTTCCAGATAGCGGACAAGTTGCCAATTATCAAGAAGTAGAACCCTACAAAAAACTCGCCGAAAATTTTTTAGTTCAAGGCAAAATTAAAGAGGCGATCGCAGCGTGTCAGCAAGCGCTAAAAATTCGACCTGATTTCATCCACGCTTACGTCACTTTAGGCAATGCTTTGCAAGCAGAAGGCAAAAATGAAGCTGCGATTCGATCGTATTCTCAAGCCCTAGAATTGCAGCCAAACTTTGCAGAAGTGCGCGCCAATATCGGCAGTATGTATTTCAAAATGGGGCGTTTGGAAGAAGCGATCGCCCATTACCAGCAAGCCATTGCCCTGAGTCCAGATTTAGCGGGAGCTCACTGGAATTTAGGGAAAGTATATCACAAACACGGCAACATCGAAGCTGCGATCGCCTGTTTTAAAAGAACATCCGAACTCAACCCGCAGCTAGTCGGTGCCGACTTCCACTTTAACTTAGGTAATCGACTTTTCAGCCAAGGAAAGCGCGACGAAGCCATCGAAAGCTACGAAAAAGCGATCGCCATTAAACCAGATTGGGCCGAAGCTTACGGTAACATCGGCAGCGCGCATTCTCAGCGAGGCAATCTCGATGCCGCCATCGCTTACTATCAGAAAGCTGTAGCTTTAAAGCCGCAATTAGAAGTTTTGCACTTCAATTTAGCAAATTCTTTTTTACAGCAAAACAAGTACGAAGAAGCGATTGCTAATTATCAAAATACTCTGAAAATCAAGCCCGACTGGGCGGAAGTTCACGCTAACCTCGGCAGTTGTTTTTCCATGCAGGGCAGGCTGGAAGAAGCTATAGCCAGCTATCAGCAAGCTTTGGTATTAAAACCGGATTGGGCAGAGGTTTACTGTCGAATGGGACACATTCAGAAACAAGATAAGCCGTTGGAGGCGATCGCCAATTTTGAAAAAGCGATCCAATGCAACCCCAAATTCAGCGAAGCCCACCAACAACTGTGCGACTTGCTAAGCCATTCCACCAACCTCGCAGGAGCCCGCAACGTCGCCGACAAATACTGCGAAAACTGCGGCGATGTCGCCCCAGTTATGTCAGCTACAGCCTACGTCTTTTCCTACCTGCAATCAGGTGTCAGCAAACAGGCAATTCAGAAACTCGAAGAAATCGAAAAATTCTGCTACGAAAAGGTCGAAACCTTTAGCGTAATCGAACTAAAACTGCTCTACGAAATCTTCCTGTTTGCAGTTTCTCACCTGCGAGACAACCGCGAAAAAAATGCTAGTTTTTACCGCCTAATTGCCAAAGAATACTACAAAAAAGCCGTCCCGCAGCGCCCGGTGAACAGAATTAAAGCCGCCAATAATCCGGGACAAAAACATTTAAAAATCGGCTTTCTATCCAAACACTTCCGCCGCCACTCGGTAGGCTGGTGCAGCGAAGCTTTAATTCGCGAATTAAGCCGCATCACCCCCCACGTTCACCTTTACGTCACCGGCAAACTCCACCGAGATGAAGTTACGCAGCGGTTTGAAGAAATGGCGGGGAAGTTTTACTGGCCTCAAAAATATCCAAACGGCTTTGCTGACGGCGGCGAAATCTTCGCGGAAGTAGTGCAAGACGATTTGGATGTTTTAATAGACTTAGACTCGATGACAGTGCCAACAAATGTCGAAGTGCTGTCTCAATATCCTGCGGGAATTTGCGTTTCTTGGCTGGGATTCGACGCACCATACATTTCAGACAATCACTACTTCCTTTGTGACGAACACACTCACCCCCCGGGTGTTGAAAAAAATTACTTAGAACAGTTAGTAAGATTGCCAGTTTGTTCTGTAGCAATTGGGCAACTGCAAAGCATTCCTGTGAATCGAGAGGCGATTAGAAACGCTCTCGGAATTGGCTTAGAGCAAATGACTTATCTGTGCGTTGCGCCTGGGAGAAAAACCAATCCCGAAATGGTACGAGCTCAAGTTAAAATCCTTAAGGAAGTACCAGATAGTTTGTTAATCCGCAAAGGTCAAGGCGACCCCGATGTTATTCACAGCACTTACCGCGAAGAATGCGAAATTCAGGGAGTAGATTTTGCTCGGATTAAGTTTATAGGGCAAACCAAAAGTGAAGAAGAACACCGGGCTATTTATTATGTAGCAGACGTGCTTTTAGATTCCTATCCTTACAACGGGGGGACTCACAATTTAGAGGCTTTGTGGGCGAATTTGCCAGTGGTAACTCGCTCCGGCGACCAATATCTTTCGCGGATGGGTTACGCTTTTCTGAAAAGTGCAAATCTTGATGTTGGTGCGGCGTGGAGTTGGGAGGAATACACGCAATTGGGAGTTAAGTTTGGTCGCGATCCTGGTTTCAGAAATGCGGTGAAAGAGCATTTAGTAAAATCTAAGCAGCCAGAACATCTCGCACCTTTGTGGAATCCTAAAAAGTTGGCTGAGGATATGTATGAGGTATTTCAAAAACTGTTAGCTAAATAGGTGGCGAATTGCTATAGCAATCCCTCATCAGTTGTGAACTCCTCTGTTTCTCTCGGCTCTTCCTCTGTGCCCTCTGCGTTCTCTGCGGTTCAATAAAAAAAGAGATATCCGGTAGAGAAACGCGGTTTCTGGATATTTGTACGCTACTCCCGGTAAAGTTTTGTAAAAAAAACCGCGAAAATGCGTAAAAATGCCACACCTAGTCTGATAGATAAATAGCTGATTCATAGTACCGCGATCGCACTAACTTTATGCCAGTTAGGGCGATCGCTTTTTTAGTAACACCAGTTAAAAAAAAAATGCAACTGCAGACAAGCTCCAAACCGCGAGCTTCATCAGTCATTCCCAAATCTAAAATCTAAAATCTAAAATCTAAAATAACATGACTGCTGACTAATCACTAATAGCCACTCGATCGCGCCCGCCAGACTTAGCTCGATAAAGCGCCTTATCAGCAGCTTCAATCAACATTTTCGGCGAATTTTGGTTTTCAGAAATCGTCGCCACCCCCATGCTGAGAGTCACGCAATCGCTGACAACAGAATTGATGTGGGGAATTGCCATAGCTTTGACACGCTGGCGGATTCCCTCAGCAACAGCCTGTGCAGTCGCGAGATCCGTATTTGGCAAAATTACCCCAAATTCCTCGCCGCCGTACCTAGCAGCCAAATAGAGCTGTTTTGCGGGTGCATTAGTGCAAGCATCCCCGATCGCCCGGCCCACTTGCTGCAAACAAGCATCTCCGGCTTGGTGGCCGTAATTATCGTTGTAAAGTTTAAAACAGTCAATGTCGCACATAATCAAAGATAGGGGTTCCAAACTGCTCGAGTGCTCCCATTCCCGGTTGATCACCTCGTCAAATCGGCGGCGGTTAGCTAGCTGAGTCAGGCTGTCCAAATTCGCCAACCCGTCCAACTGCTGGTTGGCCGCAGCTAACTGCTGGTAAAGTAAAGATTGTTCGATCGCGATCGCCACTTGAGTACCCAACTGACTCAGCAAATCCATATCAAATTGCTGCCACTGGCGGGGTCCCGAACAGTGGTGGGCAATCAGCAAACCCCACAACTTCGGGACTTGACAAGAACCGTTACCTTCGCGAGGTTCTATTCCCTGCTGGACAATCGGCACTACCAAATTTGCCTTCACCTGACACGCCGCCAAAAAATTCATGTGACACTGGGTCAAATTAGAAGCATGAATATCCTCTACGGCGCGAATGCGGCCCTTTAAATACTGTCCGATGTAAGTATTGGCAAAACAGCAGTCGTCAAATGCCCTCCCCATCAGCGGCATCCATTCTTCTCCAACCGACTCCACCACCACATCTCCGTTCCAATCTGACCGGAAGCGGAAAACAACCACTCGATCGGTTGCCAAAAACTCCCGCACTTCAGCTACTGTAGTGTTGAGAATATCTTTAATATCTAGAGAAGAACGGATGCGCGATTGAATCTGCGCGATCAGGCGTTCCCGTTCTATTTGTTGCCGCAGCGCGACTTGGGCTCGCTTGCTTTGAGTAATGTCCCGACCTTCCGGCAACAGCAATACTATTTTGCCAGTTTCATCCGCGACCGGTTTGAGAGAAAAATCAACAGTTGCCGTCCGATTGGCACCTTGAATTTCCACTTCATAGCGGACAAATTCGCCTTTTGCCGATCGAGAAATCGCCTCTTGCAACTGTTCCCGAACTTCCTCAGAAGTTCCCCACCACGGCAACAGCCAAAACGGTCGGTTTGCCACATCCTGCAGCTTAATTCCCGCGAAATCTAGAGAAGTTTGGTTAGCTTCCAGGAGAGTGCCGTCCGGTTTCAACAAGCTCACAAATTGGAACGAAGAATCAAAAATTGCCCGAAAGCGCCTTTGAGAATCTCCCAACATTGCCGTCACCTTTTCGCGAGAGGTAATATCGCGGAAGCGCCACACCCTGCCAATAATATTTTGTCCGACTCGAATCGGCTGCGTGTAGCGCTCAAAAGTGCGGCCGTCTTTAAATTCAAGAATATCGCAGCCTTCGGACTCCGCATCGCTGTAAATTTCTTTAACTCTCTGCAAAAAAGCCCTCGGATCTTTAACTTGCGTGGTGAGAAATGTCAGCCGCACCGTTCTATCCATGGAGTTTCTAACTTCTTCATTAATTCCCCACATTTGGACTAACTTTTCGTTAAAACTAATCAGTTCTCCGGCGGTAGTAACAGCAAGAATGCCGTCGGCTGTTGCTTCCAATGTAGCGTGCAGCAGAGAGCGCGATCGCTCTAATTCTGCCGCTATTAACTTGCGTTCCGTGAGGTCTCGCACTGCTTTCACCTGCACTAAACGACCTTCCACAACTGCGAATTTGCTGCGAACATCAGCGGGAAAAGCAGTTCCGTCTCGCCTCAGAAAAATTGTTTCACAGACTGTATTGCTGGCTGCAGAAATCATTTGCGGGGCCTGTTTGTATGATTTCGGCGACAGCAGTTCCAGCAAGCTCATTCCCGCCATTTCCGCAGGTTCGTAACCGAACAGCTTGGCAAAAGTGCTGCTGACGCTCAAAATTGTGTCGCGGTCAGCCACGGCAACTGCTTCAAAATAAGCTTCGGATTCAAGCAAGCTCGGTGCTGCTGTGCAGCCGCCATTTTTACCGGAATAGCTGTTGTTAATTAGCTGTTTCAATTGCGTATTTGCCGAGTACAAAGCGGTCATGGCTTGCCTGTACATGGCGGTGCGTTTTTCGACTCTTCCTTCAAGCCGATCGCGATAGTCTCGCAATTCTTTTTCTACTCGCATTAACTCGGTGATATCGACTGCAAAAACTATCACGCCAGCGACTTGACCTGTTTCGTCGCGGTAAGGTATTTTATCTGTCCGCACCCAGCATTTTTGACCCGAGACAGTTGGCAGCAGTTCGACTTTTCCCTGTTTGGGAACGCCGGAATTAATTACTTCCAAATCTTCTAAATAATATTGCTCTGCTTCGTCAGGATAGATTTCATAAAAAGATTTTCCTTCTAATTGAGAGGCAGGCAAACCTCTTGATGCAGCGGCGGCTTTATTAATTCGCAGCAGGCGGCTTGCGGTATCTTTGTACCAAATCATCGCCGGCACGGAATCAAAAATAATTTGCTGTTCTTGGTGCTGCCGGCACATTTCTGCTTCTACTTTTTTTCTTTTAATTATTTCTTTTTGCAATTTCTTGTTGGCTTTTTTAAGTTCGGCAGTGCGTCTTTCTACTCTTTCTTCTAGTTGGTTGTAGTATTGACTCACCAAGTTTTGCTGCTGTTCGCGCCGCATTGCTTCTAATTTAGACCTTTCGCTAGCAGACAAACTAGACGATACAAAGTCTGCTAATATTTGGGTGAATTCGTGTTCTTCTTCCGTCCAGTCACTGCCGGAACCCTGGCGTTCGGCGCTGACTATTCCCGCCATTTGACCGGCTAGCACAATCGGTACGTTTAACAGGGAAGTCGTGCCGCGATCGGAAAAATAAAGACTGGCAAGTTCTCGCGTTCTCGGGTCATTTTCTGCAGCCACCGTTGCGATCGCACTTGCGGATTTTAAAGCTTGAAAATACGCCGGACAGTCGGCGGCTGTAATGATTATTTGTACGGAGTGGAGTCTAGTATTTTGTTCGTAAAGGTCGATGCAGTGAAGCTGCGTTTGGTCTTCGCCGTACAGCCAAATACTGGCTCGATCGCAGTTGACAATACTGACAGCAGTTTCTGTTACTTCGCGGATGAATTCTTCTAAATTTTGGCGTTCTTTAAGTTGACTTTTGGCTAATTTTGCGATCGCCCAAGTTGGACTGCGCCACTTTTCTCTCTGGTGGGGCAGCGCAGATAGCCGCGCATCGGCCCTAATTTCTTCGCACACTAACAGTACAGTCGGCCCTTGGAAATTGGCAAGCGAGCTACCAGCGGTATTTTCCTCTATTTTCCAGTTGACCGCAGGCATGGCGCGGGCGGTTGCTTTTACCCAGATAATCCTGCCGTCTTTGCAAGTCAAGCCGCCTTCCCAACAGGTAACTTTTGGAGTTGGTTTACCGTTTTCCGGCTGTGCCAATCCGGCAAATTCAGCTTGCATTTTTCCTCGATCTTCGCAGTAAAATATGTTAAAAATTGAATGACAAATTAATTCCTGCGATTTGTAGGCGAGGCGAGACGCGCCGAATTGATTGAGCGAAAAAACTCTTCCCACAGCGTCTAGAACAAAGTAAATGCCCGGAAAATTGTCGTAGAGAGTTCGATACCAGTCCTGTTCGACTTGTTGGCTGCACGAAAGTTTTGCTGCCGCGAGCTCGCCCTCCGTGCCTATCGAGCGAGAATTGTTGGTTTCTGGGTTGCTTGAATGAATTTTTTTAGCAAACACTTTTGGCTTAACTCGACTGTAATAAATTTAACTTTCTGGAATTTAACTTTCTTGTGAAACTAAATTAAACCTGTTATTTTAAAAAAGTTACAAATTGTAACAAAGTTACAACTTGTCGAGCGCGCTGGTTTTCGCTTCCCAATGCAACCACTGTGTTTGTTTGTAGTTGTTAGACCGTCTGCAGGCGATATTTCGCGCTAATTGCAATGCCAGGAGGTTTAGCTGCAATTACCCGGTGTGTACTTTTAGCATCCCAGACAATGGAAAAAAGCGGCAATCAAGGGTTTTAAGTATATATGATAACACTCAAATACCTAGTATTGGGACTGACCTACTTGGGATTCGGCTTGGGATATTTGCCGGGGCTGCGGATGAACCGGGCGGCGGTTGCAATTGTCGGGTCAGGTTTTGCGGTGGCTTTGGGAATACTTAACCTCAAAACTGCTTGGGAGGCGATCGACCCAAATACGATCGTTTTTTTGCTGGGAATGATGGTCGTTAATTCGGCTTTGGGAGCATCGGGTTTTTTTCAACTCGCTTTGGAGTTTTTAACTCGCTTTACTCGTTCTCCTTTCGGCATTATGGTGGCAGTTACTTTTGGCAGCGGCATTCTATCGGCATTTTTTCTCAACGACACTACTGCTATTTTGCTGGCCCCTTTAACGCTGAGTCTGACTCGCTCTTTGTCTCTCAATCCTATCCCTTATCTTTTAGCTTTAGCCGGAGGAACTAATTTAGGTTCGGTGGCGACTGTGAGTGGCAACCCGCAAAATATTCTCGTCGGTTCTTTTTCGGGAATTAGTTATTTGGAATTTGCCCGGTCTCTGGCACCAGTAGCTTTAATTTGTTTGCTGGTTCAAGTAGCTTGGCTGTGGTTGCTTTATCCAGAAGTGCGTTCTTGCAAATCTTTGCCGGAGGTTACTCAAGTCAGGTATCGATTGTTCAAACCTTTACTAGCAAAAAGTTTGTGGGTGACAGCAGGACTTTTAGTAGCTTTTTTAGCGGGTGCACCTTTAGCAGAATCTGCCTGGATAGCTGCCAGTATATTGTTAATTACTAGGCGCGTCAAGTCCGATCGCATTTTGCAAGGCGTTGACTGGAATTTGCTCGTGATGTTTGCGGGATTGTTTGTGGTGACTAAAGCAACTCAACAACTGGGTTTGTTGGACAATTTAACTCATTTGACTGGTACACCACTGAGTTTGTTGGGAGTTACCGTAATTCTTTCTAACTTAATTTCTAACGTACCGGCGGTGTTAGTTCTGCAATCGGTGATTGTCAAAACAGATACGTCAGCTTGGCTGTTGTTGGCGGCGGGTTCTACTCTAGCGGGGAATTTAACTTTGTTGGGTTCTGTGGCTAATTTAATTGTAGCTGAAGTTGCAGGGAAATCAGGCGATCGGCTGACTTTTAAGGAGCATTTGCGGTTCGGGCTGCCGCTGACTTTAGTTACTTTGGGAATAGCTTATTTTTGGCTTGAATTCCTAGAGCGATCGACAGTACCCTAAATTTACCATTTAACCAGCCAATAATCCCCTCATCTCTTCCCTTCCCCTTCTTCCTTCGCGTCCTACCCTTCGGGAACGGCTTCGCCGAACGCGCCTTCGCGGTTCGTTACAACTCCAAAACTCGCGATTTTCCAAGGCTCTATCTTAAATCCTCGCCCTTCGGGCAGCTTTTCCGACAAATTAGCCGCTCGTTCTAACAAATCTACTGGCTCTACAATCTCTAATCCCAAATCACTATTGAATTTTAACACAGCCTCCTTTCCCTCGGATTCGCAACACCGCAAAATCCACACATTAGAATCGTCTTCCGATTGTTTGAAAGCCATCAAAACTAAATTGTCCGCCCACAAATCCAAGAACTTGCCAACTGCGGGTAAACTGTTGTTTCGATTTTCTCCCAACTCCGGCAACACCTTTACTAGCAGCGGCAAATTCAACTCGTACCCGCGCCGAACTGTGCCTGCATCCTGCCAATTTCCGCTATGCGGATACACTGCACAAGTAAATTCGGAAACTCCTACATCTGCTTGTGCATCCGGCCAAGTCGAGCCCCGAAGCAAAGTCAGCCGAATTTGATTTGGTTGAAGGTCGCAACCGTATTTGCAATCATTGAGCAAACTCACTCCAAAACCGTCATTGCTGATATCAGTCCAGCGCAAAATCGGCACTTCCCATTTGGCTTTTTCGGCGGGTGTTTGCGGCTTGGTTGTGCGTGCGATCGCACCGCCGGGAATTTCGCAAGTTGCAAAATCTGCTTCTACATTTAACCCAAAGGCTGCTTTTACTAAAACGTGCTTTTCTTGCCAATCTGCAACTGTCTTGATTTTCAGCAGCGGCGAACCTATTTCTACTATATAATGTTGGCAAAACTCCGATTTACCAATTTGTCGGACTACGCGCAAACTCTGCCGTATTTCTCCCTGTGCTATCCAGGAAATATCTTTCAGTATCGGCGCTGGTAGTGGATGTTTTTCATAATTTGGGTCAATGTTCCAAGCATCCCAATATTGGCCGCTGTCTTGAAATGCTTGCAGTTGATTGCCGCCTGCTGCATTCAGGACTTCTCGGTTATTTACTTTATCCCAAATACTGGATAAATTCCCAGTTTTGCCGTCTACTGTTGCCCGAATAAATTCATTTTCTACAACCATTTCTGCGGCTGCAAAATGCGTTTCTTGACTAACTGGGTTTTTTTGTGCTATACCGTATGTAAGTTTTGATAACTCTGTCTTTTTTTCAGTTTCTGGACTCGCGGACGCATTATCCACAGTTTGAGCGTCTTCGCGACACAGCCAAAATACCTGGTAGCCAACGGCGGGGAGATTATTTGCCCAGAATAATAGTTTAGATTGCGATTCGAGTCGATCGCCCTTGACAATCTGTGAAGCCAGTCGCCGTCGGGACAAGTCGTAAATTTGCCAAGCTGAATCAACAGAATCGGGAAGCGGTACGGCGACAACCTCAGAGCGCGACCAATTGAGAGTATTGAAAATCAAAATCGGTTGAGCGTCGGGCTGCGGAGGATTCGGCAGAGAAATTTGAGCCGAGATGGCATCCAAAGATTTTAGCAGGATGTCGCGACAAGTGCGATCGACCTCGGCAAAGGCTAGATTAGCATCGGCGTAGACTTGGGAGATCGCAGAACCGGGCAAAATATCGTGAAACTGGTTAAACAAAATTTGTTTCCAAGCAGATTCTAACTCGGATTTCGGATAAACCGCACCAGTACAAATCGTGGCCAGCGAAGACAGCAACTCCGCTTGGTAGAGCAATTCTTCGCAGCGACGGTTTTGGCGTTTTTGGTCGGCACGAGTCGTGTAGCAACCCCGGTGGAATTCTAAATAAAGTTCGTCTTTCCAAACGGGGAGAGTGGGCGAGTGGGCGAGTGGGCGAGTGGGGGAATTTTTTACTTCGGATTTCTCCTTGTCAATCTCAGTGGGAAAATCAAGGTATTCATGCTCTGATTTTGACATTTTGCCGGAAAAGTTACCGCCGAACCCCGACAAATTCTCTGCTGTTTTCCGAAGTTTTAAATTTTCCAAGCTTGGCGGCTGTTTCGTTTGAGTTTCCGGCAAATTTTCGACCAAGTTAGGAGATGCGACATCCGACAAAGTTTCGGCAATTTGAGGAAGTTTCAAATTTTCCCGACTTTGCGGCTGCGATACATTAGATTGAGACTCGACATCCGCAACTTCCGGCAAAAACTGACTCTCAATCAAAGACAAATAATCAACCGCTTTCCCAAACTCCAACCTTGGAAAAAAAGGCGACATTTTCCAGCGTTTCGCCACCTCCAACATATCACGAGTCGGGCCGCCGCCGTGGTCGCCAACCCCAGGCAACCAAAGAGCATCTTGCAAACCAGTTTTAGCTTCCCAATCAAAAGCATAACTTGCCATTTTCACCGATTCTATACTTTCCCCAATTGGAGCAGACATCATGCTAAATATTTTAGTACCGTCCAACCCTTCCCACCAAAACGCACCGTGGGGAAATTCCGTTGTATCATTCCACCGCAACTTTTGCGTCACAAAATAATCAACTCCACCTTGCCGCAAAATCTGAGGTAATTGCCACCCAAAACCGAAAGTATCCGGTAGCCAAGCTACCCGCATCAATTCCCCAAATTTTTCTTTTGCATAACGCTGTCCGTAAAAAACTTGCCGCAGCATTGATTCAGCGGAAATCAAGTTTAAATCCGGTTCTACCCACATCCCGCCGACAACTTCCCAACAACCCGCCCCCACCTGTTTTTTAATCGCAGCAAATAAGTCCGGCCGATGTTCTTCCATCCAAGCATAAAGGGCCGGAGTGGAATGGCAGAAAATCAAATCGGGAAACTCCGATTGCAATTTCAATACCGACTCAAAGGTTCGCTTTGCCGCTTCCCAAGTTTCCGGGACAGGCCACAGCCAAGCTAAGTCTAAATGAGCGTGACCGACCAAATAGATTTTACCTGTATATATAGAGGTCTGCTCGTCGCTTTCTCCTATATATATAGATGTCGGATTGCTATTTTCTCCTTGAGAAACCTCATCCCTTATTCTTCCCTCTGCGGCCTCTGCGGCCTCTGCGGTTCCCTCATCTAAATCCCCAGGAAAAGATGTCAGATCACCACTTTCTCCTATATATATAGATGTAGCGTTGCTATTTTGTCCAACCTCAAGAACCTCCTGTCTTGTTCCTCCCTCTGGGCCCTCTGTGGAACAGGCGTCCCGCCTGTGAATTTCTGCGGTTCCCTCATCTAAATCCCCACAAAAAGCCCGCAGATACCCCAGTAAATTGTGCCGCAAAACAGACAGCGAGCGATCGAACTTTTCGCGATCGCCCACGACCGACCAATCAATCAAACCAAGCGCCAAATCAATCTCAGATTTCAGCGTTTCCCCCTTGACAAACATGGGGCGATTTGCTATTATTTCATTGGAGAGGTATTGGAAATTTACATTTTCTAAATTTCGACTTAGCGAATTTTGCAAAATCTCTAATTCGGCAGCCACAAAACCCGGATCGAAACAAGAAGAGTCAGCAGCTTCGTACAAACAAATCGAGCGCACTAAAGCACCGTTATCGTGACCCGGACTTACCAACCGCAAAATAACTAAAAATTCATCTCCGGGATTGGCCGACGAACTCAACAAAACTCGATCGGCAAAATCAAATAAATCTCCCTGTCCGACTAACTCGCCGTTGACAAAAATTTGAGCATCTTCTGCCCACCAAGTCAAACCCAGCAGCAACCGCAAACCAACCACAGGATAGCCGTGCAAATTGTCAGGAATTACAAATTGCTGGCCCAAATACAAAACTTGCTTCCCAGACGGCCAAGCAATATGTCCTTTGGCGTTAAGTTCGGCAATCGGCTTGTTACAAATATTTACTGAAGAGACAGCAGAGTCAGAATCGCAGAACCTCCAACCAGACTGAACCTCCACTTGACTGAGGCGACGCAACTTTTCGACAGTGGCAGAAATATTGTTGCTAGCAGGCGACACAGAAGCGCTCATATTTCGCTAAAATAGGAATTGTGTATTAATCAAAGATCGGATTGAACCGCGAAGACGTGAAGGACGCGAAGAAATAAAGGTTTCAGAGGGTTTGAAGCTGCGATTACGATCTCGCTTTGATTTTACAGCAATATTCAGCAGTTCCGGCGCGAATCAAAAATCTGAATTCAATAATTAAACTTATGTCCAACGGTTACTACGGCCCATACCAAAGCCGGCTATTAAATTTTATATCGAAACAGTCCCGCCAAGTCGCTGACAATTGCGATCGAACTTGGCGTCAAATTAAAGAAGCAACTCTCACGGCTACCCAAATTCTGCTTTATCCAGCTTATTTGCTGGTGCAAAGTTCCCGACTGCTAGGCCGACAGTTGCGGGAATCAAGTCAAAAAGTAGATTTACCGGAATTGCAAGAATTTGGTGGCGACGACAACCCCGATTTGCCACAAAATTGGTATCAGGGGGAAACTTCCGACGAAAGTTCGATCGCGGAAATTTTACACCTCGCCGAAAATTTGCTAAACTCGTCGCAAACCGCGAAAACTTTAGCCAGCTTCCCGCTGTTAATTAATCAGGGAAATGCTGCTAGCGATTTACCTCCGGCAATCAATTTTAGCGGACAAATCACAAAGCATCAAACAACTTCCGTCTTAGAACACCCGCTGGCTAAAACTGAATTAAAACCGCAACCGAAAGTTGAGGGAATCGCCAGTTTTATCCCAGCCCGCACTTTAGTATTGGTCGGAAGAGAAAATCAGATATTAGATATTTTGACACCCGAACAGCAGGAACTGCTTGAAGGTCGCATAACTTGGGAAGTAGCAAACTGCGAGCCCGAACGGCGGGAAATTACCCAAAAAGAATTAAAATTTAATCTCGGTTTGGAGTCGGCCGCAAAAAAAGCGCAGTTGCCGCCGATGCGTCGTTTTTGGGAATTGATGGCATGGCTTCAGACGAGCCCGGTTGCTCTGAAAAGAAATCAGTTTGGAGAATCAATCCTCGCAGTTAAAAAATCGATCGACCGCAATGCCATCCTAGTCCAAAAAGCCCGCGCGCAGATCGAAGCAAAAACCGCACTGCAGTCAATTGCGGCATCGAATTCGATCGACCGCAATACCCCAAAACTAGAAACTAATTTTAACAGCAAGTTCGATCGACCCCCTAGTCCTCTCTCCTTTGTTACATTACTCGATCGCGCCGCCGTCAACCTGGAAGAATTTACCCTGCAGCCCTCGGCAAAAACAATCGCCGCACCCACAGAAAACCTCGGAGTAAAAATTGACACATCCGGCACCGAAACCAATTTAGATTTGTCCGCCCGCGACATCATCGAAAAATACGCTCGCAACATCGAACAAATGATTTGGTCGTCAGTAGACCACCTTTTGGGCAAAGAAACGGCAGCCAGCGATAATACGGAGAAATCAGTCGCAATTCAGTATTATTTGAAACAGCGACAAGAACAAGAAAACACACAAAATAGCCCAGAGGTCGATCGACCGTGGCTGAACTGGCAAGACTTATTCGGGGAAGCAGCACCGCAGCATTTAATCGACGACAGTTCCGAACCCCAGGCAACAGCACAAAGCCGCGCCAAAGTCAAGCATAAAATAGCAGAAGAAGGAGAATTGCCCGAAGCTCGATCGACCGCAGTCTCAATCTCCCCTTACCCCGAAGCACTTCACCGCCTGCTGGGGCAGCTAAAACAGAGCTTGCTGACAAAAAGCCCAAAAAGTCAACCCCAAACAGCATCTGATTTAGCAGTTACTCAAAAAAATAGCTCTGCACTCGCAGCAGAATCAACCCCAGGGCGCGCGCCGGAAACCCAAGTGCCAAAAAACACAAACCCGAACACCGCACAAAACCACCAATCCCCAGCAGCAATCACCGCGCAAACTAGCAGATACACCCCCGCAACCCGCGCTGCTGCTGAACCAAAAAATTCCAGCGCAGGCGTCCCACCCGATGGAGACTACTTAGAAACAAAAGCAGAATCGATGGGATACATTAAGCACCCGCTAGAACAAGTGCTCGAATGGATCGATCGAGTTATGCTGCGGCTAGAAAACATCGCCGAGCAACTATGGAATTGGGCAAAAATCAACTTGCCAAAAATCCTCAAAAGCAAAGATAAAATTGACTAATCTTTAGCTTATGATAAAAAAGTTGCTGCAACAGCAGCAAATCAGCTCAGTATTATGCCATCTTTGGAGACTCCCACAGTGCTAACCCTCAAAATCGTAGTTAATGTAGTTGTTTTATTTTTTGTTTCCCTGTTCATATTTGGATTTTTGTCCAATGACCCAGCCCGGAACCCCAACCGCAGAGACATGGAATAAACAAGTTATCCCGCCCGCTGGCTGGGGGGTACGCCACCGCAGCCCCCCAGCTAGCCCGCAAACCCGCAAAAATTAGTCGAACAAAACTTGACCGAAAGCATCCAGGATACAAGCCCCCGGATTCATCCGTCCAGAAATAAAAAACCTGTATCCGATGAAACTTGCCCCCCGAATTGATCCGTGGGGTCAATGCTTCAATTCTTTAATCTAAAATCTAAAATCTAAAATCGATTGACCTCGCACCAGCAGCGAGGTGATCTTGTGGCGAAAGCAAGTTCTCAAATCAGCCATCTTTCGGCGCGCCAAAGCCACTGCAAATTTTAGATGTCAGATTAATGTCTAAACAGTTGCCTTTTAGATGCAAAAATTTTCAATAATTTGCACCCTATAAAATCTAAAATCTAAAATCTAAAATCTAAAATCGGATGACTTACCTGTTGTAACTATGCCCTATCCGGTACCGCCGCCAGAACCCCCTGGCATCATCTACATCGCAAAGCCCAAAAAAGTCGCCCTCACTGTCGCGGCCGGCGATGGAGACACCCTCCGCAACCCCGCAGAAATACCGGAACCAAGCCCAGATATCGTTCAGCCAGAACCCACACCGGCCCCAGCAGAACCCGCAGCCACACTCCTCGGCACTACGCCAGCCACCGATCGGCCTCCAGAAATCGCCGACCCCCTAGCAGCAGTGGAAAGCGGCGAGGCAGTTCTGGGATTTCAGCGTCAGGCACCTGTGGGAGAACCCGAAACGGCGGAAACTCCGAAAGATTCCTCGTTTACTGCTTACCAATTGGGTTCGGTAGAAAATGCCATTGCGATTCGCAATCGGGAACGAACCGCAGAGGCGCAGAGAAAACAGGAGAGGAATGTTGTCGGAAAGCAGGAAAGTTGGTATCAGGCCCAAGGCCGGCAGTTAGAAGATAACTCTCCCCAACCTGCTGAAATTCCCGTTCCCGAACCCGCGCTAGAACCAGCACCCAGCGGGCAACAGCAGTTCGACATTCCCGCACCAGGCCCGGCCCCCGCACCCAGAACACCCGCTGCGCCGACACCGAAACCTAAACCAGCCGCGCCGGGAGTCCGCACCGCGCCTTCTGGGCGGACGGTTCCTTTTCCGGTGAGTCCGGCCGATACTATCGAAGTTAAGGCTGACAGCCAAGAATTCGACGACAAGCAGCAAATTGTCACGGCGGTTGGTAATGTCGTCGTGCGGTTCCGGCAAACTGTGATTGATGCCGATCGGGCGATCGTCAACTTAGTCACCCGCCAAGTGGTAGCATCCGGCAATGTCGCCTATACCCGCGGCCAACAAGTAGTGCGCGGCCAGCGGATGGAGTTCAATCTCGGCCTCAACAGCGGCGCAGTCGAACAAGCCAGCGGCGAAATATTCCTGCCCGCAGCAGGTAGCGAATTGACGCCCACACTGCCGACAGATATCAGTGCCGGGACGATTCTCGAACAGCCGCTGAGCGATCGAATTACCAGCCAGCAGCCCCTGCGCGGAGTCAAATCCCCCGGCGCTGCTACAGTGACTCTCGGCGGCGGCGGACAGCTAGCAGCCCCCCAAGTGGTCGGCGCGGTCAACCGCGTCCGCTTTGAAGCAGAACGCATCGAACTGCTGCCAGACGGCGCGAGGGTAGCAACCAACATTCGGCTTACTAACGATCCGTTTTCCCCGCCGGAATTTGAATACAGGGCCCGGACGGCGACGATTAGAAGGATTTCGCCCACTGCAGAGGAATTGGTCACAACTAAACCCCGCTTGGTGTTCGACAACCGGGTGAAAATACCCGTGTATCCCCGCAGGCAAGTGTTTGACAGCAGGCAGCAAAACGGCCCGTGTTTGACCTTTGGTTACGACGGGGGAGACAGAGGCGGTTTGTATGCCGAGTGCGGTTTTGAGGTCTTGCAAAACGGGCCGGTGCGGCTGACCCTGACGCCCCAAATTTACCTGCAGCGGCTCGTGGCAGAGAACGGCGGTAATCCGTTTTCTCCCGACAGCTACGGGCTGAAAGCGAGGTTGGGCGCTAGTCTGGGCCCGCGCACCAGGCTCGACGGATCGGCAATATTTCTGAGTTTTGAGAATTTCCCGAATTTGCCGGAAGACAGCTTTCGGGGAAATTTGCGCCTGCGGCAGTCGATCGGCACTCACACTCTGGCAGCAGAATACAGTTATCGCGATCGGCTGTTTAACGGTTCTCTGGGCTATCAAACCGTGCAAAGCAGTCTCGGGGCAGTCCTCACTTCCCCAGTCATCCAACTCGGAAGCACGGGCATCAATCTCAGCTACCAAGCCGGGTATCAATTTATCAATGCTGACACCGATCGAGCAGACTTGCTCGAACCAGTGCGGGAAAACAACCGCGTCGATTTGGGCCGTTCCCAAGTCAGCTTCGCCTTAAGCCGCGGCTTCAACCTGTGGGAGGGCGAACCGCTGCCTCGCACTCCCACCCAGGGTTTGAGGTATACGCGGACGCCGGTGGTTCCTTTCTTGCAACTGGCCTTGGGACTCCGGGGAGTTGGCACTTATTACAGCAGCGGCGACAGACAAAATTCCCTCGCCGGCAGTGTCGGCATTCAAGGGCAGTTCGGTCATTTCTCCCGCCCTTTCCTCGATTACACTGGGTTTAACGTGACTTATACCCAGGTGGGACGGGACGGTATATCGCCGTTTTTATTCGATCGCTTAGTAGATTTGAGAGTCCTGTCTTTTGGACTTGTCCAGCAAGTTTACGGAGGCTTTCGAGTTGGATTTCAAAGTGCTATTAATTTAGAAAGCGGGGAAACAATCAGTACGAATTACACTTTAGAATACAGCCGCCGCAGCTACGCAATTATTTTGCGTTTTAATCCTGAGCGTCAAGTCGGCAGCCTGACTTTTAGAATTAGCGACTTCAACTGGAATGGGACTCCCCAACCTTTTTCCGGGGACGCGCGAACTGTAGAAGGAGGCGTGCGTTTATCCGATTAATTCAAGTCAACAACTCACCGTCATACCCGAAGGGTATGACGGGAGCGCAGAAATTGCTCTAGTTGACCAGACTCAGGTTCTCGTAACCTACGTTACTTGACTCATGAAACCTACAAATGCGTGCCAGTTTGTAGCTCTTTCGTACAATTTTAAACAGGCGTAACGAGTTAAACCAGTGAGTTGTACCCATCAAGGTCAAATAACATTGTCGAGGCAAACTTTACCAACGCAAGTTGAGAGTCGTAAGTAATGCGAGTTTTCGTTCTAGACAAAAACCTCAATCCTCTTGACCCCTGTCATTCAGCAAGGGCAAGAGAGCTACTTCAAAAAGGGAGGGCTAAAGTATTTAAGCGCTATCCATTCACCATCGTCATGCAAGATAGAACTGTCGAGGAGTCTACAGTTCACCCGCACCGAATCAAAATCGACCCAGGCAGCCAAACAACGGGCATTGCTGTTGTTCAAGAAGAAAATGGGCGCGTCACCAATGCCTTAGAAATCTCCCACCGAGGGCAACAAATCAAAGACTCCCTTGAGTCTCGCTCTTCATTAAGAAGAGGTCGCCGCAACCGTAAAACCCGTTACCGCAAACCTCGATTCTTAAACAGATCCCGTAAGGCTGAGTGGCTACCCCCTTCTCTTGAGAGTCGAATCGCTAATATTGAAACTTGGGTTAGACGAATTAGAAAGATTTGCCCAGTTACCGCAATCTCTCAGGAGTTAGTTAGGTTCGATTTGCAACAACTTCAGAACCCTGAGATTAACGGAGTAGAGTACCAAAGAGGTGAGTTATTCGGGTTTGATGTCAAGGAATATTTGCTCGCCAAATGGGGAAGAAAATGTGCTTACTGTAGTGCAGAGAATCTCCCATTAGAAATAGAACATATTGTTGCTAAGTCAAAAGGAGGTAGCAATCGTGTCACTAACCTAACACTGGCTTGTCGAAAGTGTAACGAAACCAAGGGAAACTTACCTGTTGAGCAGTTCCTTAAGAAGAAACCTGACCTGCTGGGCAAGATTCTCAGGCAGACAAAAGCATCTCTTAAAGATGCGACGGCTGTTAACGCTACTCGGGGGAAATTGTACAGAAGACTTCAATCAACAGGCTTACCCGTAGAGGTAGGAACTGGCGGTCGCACAAAGTTTAACCGTAAGACCAGAGGGATTGAGAAACATCATTGGACAGATGCTGCTTGTGTAGGCGCGTCTACCCCAGAAAAGTTGTTGCTACAAGGCGTAAAACCTTTAAAAATCGTAGCTAAGGGACACGGAACTAGGCAGCGATGCCGCCCCGACAAGTACGGTTTTCCTGCACGTCACGCTCCCAAGGCTAAATTCTTTATGGGATTTGTCACTGGAGACATGGTTAAAGCTGATATCCTGTCGGGTAAATACGCAGGTAAGTACACAGGAAGAATCGCCATTAGATTTAGACCGAACTTCATGTTATTGCTGAGAGAACAACGATTTGATGTTCACCCCAAATACCTGAGAACCATTCAAAGGGCTGATGGCTATGAGTACCGAATCTAAAAAAAACAAGGATGCCCTAACGGGCAGTTTGTTGGTTGGTGGCAATTCCCCACCCGTTAACCTTCGGTACGGGCGACCCCTTGCCGCATTTCAGTTGGGAATTGGTCATTGGGAATTGGTCATTGGGAATTGGTCATTGGGAATTTGGAACCAACAGTCAACAGTCAACAGTCAACAGTCAACAGTCAACAGTCAACAGATAACAGTCAACAGTCAACAGTCAACAGACAACACATGACAGAAGTGACCGCAATATCTGCACAAGCAGCGGCTCTGCTGGTTCACTACGGTTTTGACCTAGGTGGCAAAAAAGCAGAGAAATTGGCGGGTGAATGGCTGACTAAGTATCCCGGCTATTGGCTGCGTTTAGCAGTGGTTGAAGCGCTTTATCAAGGGCGCTACAAGGCTGTTTCTGTCGGACAGCTATTAAGTATGTGGCACCGGATAGGCCAACCTCTCTATCATTTCAATCACGAGTTTGAACGCTTGGTATGCAACAATTTTCCTCAAAATTTAACCCTTGAAACTGATGCTCAACTGCCACATGAAGATATACTTTTATCGAACCAGGAATCGGAAATCGGTGCCGCAGAGTTAGATTTGCTTGGGCCGTCCGAGTCAGAAATCGATCTGGCGCCAGATGCAGAAGTCCCGACAACAGAGGCCCAGGAAACAGGAAAATTGCCCGCAGCCGATCGCACAAAAGAAAATACAGAATTTGTAGTATATGAAGATGTGGATGTTACCGCCCTCGCAGATCGAGCCGAAGCCGATCGCCAATTAGCGGACAAACCTGTGGCAAAATCCTTCCCAGTTGTCAAACACACTGATTTTCACACTAAGTTAAAAGCCATTGCCCGAGAAGGACGCAGAAAGAAGGGAGAAAGCAGAAATAAGGTGTAAACTTTGGCAACTAGATAGTTATTTGTCACTTTTCACTTTGCGGACTTACTCCCATCCGAATTTCCGAACAAAAAGATGCTTGTTCAGTACCGTTAGCTTGCTTGACAACGCTAGTCCGAAGCCGCAGGTTAGGCATGAGATACCACAACCTTTCTTCGGCATGGAGAGTGTCTGATTCTGTAATCAATGTCAGCACATCGTCGCTGCCCATCACGTAGCGGCCGTTACCCTTGTCTTGCAACACTTTGCCTTCGCTGGGATTGTCGGGATTGGGTACGATCGCTAATATTGTAGAACCGATTTGTTTAGCTTGGTTGCGATCGGGAATACCGTCCCAAGAAACCCGAAGACTGGTTAGCCCAGTTGAGGCTGGGTTAATCGAGTGTTGTTGGCAAAGTTTGACGACTGCTGCATCGCTAGCCGTCAGTATTTCTATTTTGAGGTCGGATTTACCCGCCTGCAATTCCCCAGAATTGAGATTGTGTACGGTGCGCTGGGAAAACCATTTGCCTGCACTTAACTCGAAAAACTCGATAACATCCATGAAATTTGTCTCTAAACTCAATACTGCTCTATTTTCGATCGCGACTTGCGCCCTATCGAGTCAGAAACCCGGTTTCTTCCTGCGTACCTAGCGGTCAAACCAATGATTTTTTCTATAAACCCGGTTTAAGAGTGCAAGTCGTATTCTATATTTTAAAGGAATGGGGCGCGCCTGAAAAACTTTCCGAGAGCTTTGGGCGAAGCAGATTGCAGGTGGGGTTGAGGTACGAAGCCCAACCAGCCGACATCTGTCTCGTTGATATAGCCCTATTGACTAGAAAATTAGAGCATCCGGCATCCTGTGCGTTAAAAAAAGCCTTCTACATCAAATAGGATTGCGACACATCAAAATTTTTAGCTTTGACAGTATCGATCGACAATCATCGCCCAAAGATCGGCTATGTTAAGAAAAACAACGATATATGTCAGCTTTTGTCGATCGGTAAATTTTGCGCTGTTGAGTTGAATTATATTGGCTGCAGTTTACTTGAATCGCACTCCTTAAAAATTATCAAAGCAGACTCAGACTAAAAAACGAACAATTCATCGAACCATCACCAAACCGAGGGCAGCACCCTAGTAGCAAATAGCATTGAAATATGTCATGCTAAGTCAAGAACTAAATCAAGAGAAAAGATTCTCGATCGGGTTTCCAGCAGGGTGCAGCTAGCGATCGCATACATTTAAAAAAGACATCCGTAAATTTATGAGCGAGTTTACACAAGGGCTGGAGCAAATGCAGCCCGCAGAAAAGACGCACTACCTGGGAATCCTGCCAAATCAGCTAGCAGCGAGTTCAGACTCAGAAAAATTATACAGCTTACTAACAGATTACAATTTTATTGAAGCCAAGCTGTCAGCATCGGGAGTACAGGCGCTAATAGAAGATTACGATTTAGCAACAAGTCCCGATATTATAACCTCAGACCAAAAAGCCGACCAACTCAAATTAATCCAAGAAGCAATTCGGCTGTCTGCCCATATTCTAGCTAAAGACAACACCCAACTAGCCACTCAACTAATTGCGCGCTTGATGGGCTTTGAAAGTCCAGAAATTCAAGCACTGCTAGCACAAGCAAAACACCAAAAAAAAACCTGGCTGCAGCCACTAACCCCCAGCTTTACTCCCCCCGGCGGGAGATTGCTACGCACCCTCACCGGACATACAGATTGGGTACAAGCTGTAGCAATCACCCCCGACGGCAAGCGGGCAATTTCTGCCTCCTCCGACCACACTCTCAAAATTTGGCACTTAGAAACAGGAGAAGAACTTTCCACCCTCAAAGGTCATCTTACCTACGTCAATGCTGTAGCTGTCACCCCCGACGGCACTAAAGTAATTTCCGGTTCTTGGGACAATACTATTAAAGTTTGGGATTTAGAAACTGGACAAGAAATATTTACCTTTGCCGGCGATACTTTTGCCGTAGAAGCTGTAGCGGTTACTCCCGAAGGCAATCGAGTAATTTCTGGTTCTTGGGATGGCAGTATTAAAGTTTGGGACTTGAGAACCACAGAAGTAATCTTTAACTTCAAAAGTCACAGCAGTTTTGTGCAGTCCGTAACAGTAACTCCTGATGGCAAACGGTTGATTTCTGGGTCGGGTGACAATAGCATTAAAGTCTGGAACCTAGAAACGGGAAAAGAACTTTTTACTCTCACAGGTCATGCAGACTGGGTAAAAAGTGTAGCAGTTACTCCCGACGGCGAAAAAATAATTTCCGGGAGTTATGACGGAACTGTTAAAGTCTGGAGTATATCCGAAAAAAAGCAACTTTTTACTTTAGGAAAACACAGCAGTTTCGTTCAAGCTGTAGCCGTCAGTCCAGACGGCAAACGAGTAATTTCGGCAGCAGGCGACAAAACGCTGAAAGTGTGGAATTTGGAAACAAAAGAAGAACTTTTCACTTTTACCAATCACATCGCCCCCGTGAATGCTGTAGCTGTTACCCCCGACGGCCAGCGGATAGTTTCTGGTTCCTCGGACAAAACTCTCAAAGTTTGGCACTTAGAAATAGGAAAACAAAATTTATCATTTGCAGGTCACGATGACTGGGTAAATGCTGTAGCAGTGACGGCGGACGGTACTAAAGCGATTTCCGGTTCTGGAGACAACAGCATTAAAGTCTGGAATCTTGAAAACGGACAGGAAATTTTTACTATTCCCGGTCATAAAGATTGGGTAAAAGCGATCGCCATAACAGCAGATAGCCAGCGAGTAGTTTCGGGTTCCGGCGACAAAACTGTGAAAGTTTGGAATCTAGAAACCGGACACGAAATATTTACTTTCACGGGTCATACAGACTGGGTGAATTCTGTGGCAGTGACTGCCGACGGAACGATGGCAATTTCGGGTTCTGGAGACAAAACTATTAAAGTTTGGAGTTTAGAAACAGGAGAGGAAGTTTTTACTTTTTTAGGTCACGAGGACGGGATAAAAGCTGTGGCAGTTACTCCCGACAGCAAGCGGATTATTTCGGCTTCCGGCGACAAAACTCTGAAAGTTTGGAGTTTGGGGAAAGAAAAGAATATTTTGGCACATTTCTGGAATTTAGCCGTCAAAAATCTACTTTTCACTCTCAAAGGTCATGAGAGTTTTGTGAATGCTGTGGCAGTTACGGCAGATGGCAAATGGGCGATTTCTGGCGGGCGGGAAAACCATCTGAAAGTTTGGAATTTGTCAAGTAGAAAAGAAATTTTTACTTTGGTAGGTCATGACGATGCCGTAACATCTGTGGCGACTGTGGGAAATAAGGTGATTTCTGTTTCGGATGACAATACTCTAAAAGTTTGGGATTTGTTAAGTCGAGAAGTAATTGCTAGTTTCAGGGGAGATAGTGCTTTGAAATCTTGTGCTATTGCACCGGATGGAGTGACAATTGTGGCGGCGGAAGCTTCAGGACAAGTGCATTTTTTGAGGTTGGAAGAGGGGGAAAAATAACCTACGGGTAGGGACACGGCAATGCCGCGTCCTTACAAATATAATGTGAAATTAACGGGGTTTGATATTAATTATGAGGGTGCGCGGTCCGCGGCTTACGGCTTAATGTAGCCCGATCGCTCTTTTCCCCAGTCTAGTTTACAATTGTTCCGGGTCAATTCCCATCGATCGCAGTCTTTCTGCCAGTAAAGCAGCCCGCTGTTCGGCTTGTTCTGCCCGCTGTTCGGCTTGTTCTGCGCGCTGTTCGGCTTGTTCCAAGCTGCGAGAAACCTCCTCATAACTTGCAAACGGTTCGCCGTCAGGGCGATAAATTTGCAACTCTTCACCCGACAAATCAAAGCGAATTCCCAGTCGGGGGCTGACCCAATTTTCGATCGCATCAATTACGTCCAAACGCCCCTGTGAACGCATCCAACCGCTAAAATCGTTGCGTTCCGGGTCGTACAGGTAATATTCCTCTACCCCGTGGCGATCGTAAAATACCTGTTTTTTATTCATTTCTGTTAGCCTTTTACCGGGAGAAAGAATTTCAAACACTACTTGCGGCGCGATATTTTCTTCTTCCCACTGCTTGTAAGAACCCCTATCTCCTTTCGGTCTGCCGAAGACTACCATCACATCCGGGCCGACGCGAATCTTGTTATCTCCTTCGACGGGATACCACAGCAAATCGCCCGCGACAAATACATTCGGGTCATCGCCAAAAAGCCACGCTAAATTTTGTTGGATGATGAGTATCCAGCGAAATTGTTTGGTATTGTCAGACATTGGTTGGCCGTCGCTGTCGGGGTAAATTACATCAGGTTTTTGAGGAGACTTGACTTGAGTTACCATAACTGTTGTCCGGCGTGAATAACTGTTGAATTTAATTTTAGCTTGTGAGAAATGTGAGAAGTACGATGCCCTGCGGGATAGCTACGCTTCACGACCTTTCTCAAAAGAATAACCTATTCCTCTTTCTCATTCTTCTGCCCCCTCTGTGGAACAGGCGTCCCGCCTGTGAATTTCTGCTGTTCTTTAAAAAACATCTCACTCAGCATCGAAAATAGGGCGGACACCGCCCGCCCTACAAAACTACTTCCTCAGCAACTTCACCCCGCGAATCGAATAATCCAAAAGCTCAATTGGGTGCATTAAAGTAACTTCCTTTCCCTGCAACTCCAAATGCTTCTTAATTTGCAAAGAACAACCCGGATTAGAAGAAGCAATCAACTCCGCCCCAGTATTCAGCAAATTCTCCACCTTTTGCACTCCCAATTCATCAGCAATCTCCGGCTGAAGCATATTGTAAACCCCCGCACTGCCGCAGCACAAAGCCGCATCAATCGGTTCTTTTAACTTCACCCCAGGGATTTGTTGCAGCAACTGACGCGGCTGCAAACTAATCTTTTGCCCGTGCAACAAATGACACGCATCCTGATAAACAATTGTTAAATCTCCCTCAATCAAAGGATGGAGTTTCGCCGTAATTCCCGCACTTGCCAAAAACTCCTGCACGTCCTTCACATTAGCAGCAAATTTCTCAGCTTTCTCCCGATAATCCGGGTCATCTGCTAAAATGTGACCGTATTCTTTCAAAGTGTGACCGCACCCAGCAGCGTTGATTATCACCACATCAACGCCAGTATTTTCAAAGCTATCAATCATTTGTCTCGCCAAAGATTTCGCCTGTTCCGCTTGCCCTTGGTGTTCCGGCAATGCAGCACAGCATCCCTGACTTTTAGGAATCACAACCTCACAACCGTTAGCCGTCAAAACTCGCACCGTAGCCTCATTAACTGGCGAAAATAACAGCCGCTGGACGCAGCCTAAAATCACGCCGACTCGATAGCGTTTCTCCCCTTGTGCCGGAATTACCTCAGGCAAATTATCCCGGAAAGAATCAACAGTAACTTTCGGCAAAATTGATTCCATCGCCGCCAAGCGGGGAAATACTTTTTTCAGCAAACCTGTTTTGCGGACAAGTTTTGGCAGTCCTAATTTTTGATAAATAAACAGGGGTACAAGTAAAGGCCGCAATCTGTGAGGATAAGGGAAGAGATTAAAAATCAGAGTGCGAATTACATTATCGGAAAAAGTGCGTTCCTGATTTCTGGCAACTTGGTGGCGAGTTGCAGAAATTAATTTGTCGTATTGAACTCCTGACGGACAAGCTGTAACGCAGGCTAAACAGCCCAAACAAGTATCGAAATGCTGCGAGGTTGCTTTGTTTAAAGGTGCGTCGCCTTCGTTAATTGCATCCATTAAATAAATGCGGCCTCTGGGGGAATCCATTTCTTTGCCGAGTACGCGATAACTCGGACAAGTTGACAAGCAAAAGCCGCAGTGCACGCAAGTATCGATTAATTTCGGCTCTGGCGGATTTTTGGCGTCGAAACCTGGGATTTCAAGGGTTTCTAAGTGGGGATTTTGTGCTAAAAAATTGCTTTCTTTGGCTGGTCTTAAATCGTCGCTGGGAACTTGAGATTTTTCTGAAGTTTGCATATATGACAGAAAGAAAGAACAAGGAAAAAGGAATAAAGCCTGGTTATCCAGTCGAGAAGTTAGAAGCAATCGACTGCCTATGTTTCAGCAATTAAGAACATCCTAAACGTCGGGCGCGGTTGCTATTCATAGCAAGCCTAAATCCGTCAAACAAACACTTCCCTTCATTTCTCTTCCTTCGCGGTCTTCGCGCCTTCGCGGTTCGTAAAAAAAATCTAGTTGACAAATGAATTAGACCGGGATTCAATAAAAACTGAACTCCTTACTAGAAACTTTAAACTAAATACCGCTGATAAAACGATGGGGACTCAAAAGATTTTCCGGGTCAAACTGCTGTTTAATCCGCTGCATTAAAGCGATCGCACTTCCAGTATAACCCCAAACATCTAACTGCTGCTTGATGTCGGTCGGCGCTGCTAAAACAGTCAGAAAACCGCCTTTCGCTTCGCACCCCCTGCGTACCTGCAACAGCGTTTGGGCCGTCGCATTCTCAAACCGCAAAACCCCCAAACCGCTACCTGCATGAATCAAAGCGTCCTGTACCGGCAATTCGTTAATTGCCGTTACAGCTTCCGACGGTCTGATTCCTATTTTGCAAATAATTGCCGACTTTGTGCCAGAATCCCACATTGTTTCTGGCAATCTTTGCCATAACTGATGCTCATCATTTTCGCAGCAGCTAGTGCCTTGCAAACCCAACTTTTCGGCAACTTCCAGTAAGCGGGCTGATTGTTGTTTAACACTTTCTGCGATACTTTGAAATCTGACGATTAATCCCGTGCCCTTTCCTAAGCCTAATTTTGCGACTAATTCAGGTGACAGCAAATCAACGGCTGTCGGAGCCAAAGCAGAAGACAATAAGATTTGAGTTGCTTGAGCTAAAGCGTTAGTTTCTCCTGCCAGCACTACGGTTCCTGATGCTTCAGGCAGCGGATAAACTCGGAAAGTTACTTGACTGATGACGCCCAATGTGCCGTAAGCACCGGTAAACAGTTTCATCAAATCGTAGCCGGCCACATTTTTAACAACTCGACCTCCGGCTACAGCAATTTTACCGTCCGATCGCACAAAGCTAATTCCCAACAGCATATCGCGAACGCCCCGATAGCGGTGGCGCAGGGAACCCGCGTCAGCAGCAGCGACAATGCCGCCCAAGGTTGCTTCTTGTGGATATGCTGGGTCGATTGCCAAAAATTGATTTGCTCCGGCTAAAATTTTCTGCACGTCGGCAAACTTCATCCCGGCTTCCGCAGTCACCGTTAAATCGCCCACAGCGTGTTGTACAAGTCGATTGAGGCGCGAAGTGCTGACAGCCACAAGCCCCGCTGCATTAGGAGAACCCCCTAAATCTCCCTTAAAAAGACCCACTTGGAGTGAATTCTCCCTAGGGGAGTCTAATTTAACTAAACCGCCCCAATCAAGTTTGCTGCCGCTGCCACAAGACAAGACGGCACATCGATTTTGCGCAGCCCAAGCAATGACAGCCGCCAGTTCTTCCTGAGTATTCGGATAAAGGGTACAATCTACTTTCCTGTCGGCGGCAACAGCTTTTTGTATCCGTTCTTGCCAAAATGGCTCTGTATCTTGCCACAGGCAGATGCCAGAAGTGCCGACAATGCTTTCTAATTCTTGTGTGCTAACGTAATTTTCGGTAGAAAAAAATTTCATTCAGGTTATCAGACGCCCGGTAAAACAAATAATCAAATGACTGCCTAAAACTATTAAATATTAAGAAGGGCGCGATATTGTAAACATGAAGAAACAAATGTCAGAAAACCGATTATCAGTAGGAATTACCGGTCTCAACGAAGTGATTGGCGGCGGCCTAATACCTCAGCGCTCTTATCTGGTGCGCGGCGGCCCGGGTACTGGCAAGACTACACTGGGCTTTCACTTTTTGGCCGCAGGTGTGGCTCTGGGAGAAAAGGTGCTGTTCATTACTTTAGGAGAACCGGAAGCGCAATTGCGCGCCAATGCCCAATGGCTCGGTTTTGACATCGAAGCGATGCCGTTCCTCGATTTGAGCCCGTCCTCAGAATTTTTTACCAAAGTTCAAACCTACGACATTTTTTCCGCCTCCGAGGTAGAACGAGAACCGACTACGCAAAAGATTATCGAACAGGTACAAGCTGTCAAACCGCAGCGGGTGTTTTTGGATGCGATTACTCAATTCCGCTACTTAGCCACAGACGAGTTCCAATTCCGCAAACAAGTTCTCTCTTTTCTGCGCTTTTTAGTAGAAGGGGGGGCGACGGTAGTGTTCACCTCCGAAGGCACATTAAGTGCTCCCGATGATGATTTACAATTCATCAGCGACGGAGTAATTTATTTAGAACTGCTGCCTGAAGGGCGCACCCTGTCTGTCACCAAGCTTCGGGGTTCCAATTTCCGGGATGGCCGCCATTCGCTGCGTTTGACTGAGACTGGAATGCAGGTATTTCCGCGACTGCTGCCGGACAGTTATCAGCAGGATTTTATCGCCGAGGCGATTTCTTCGGGGATTCCAGAAATGGACGAACTGCTGCACGGTGGATTGGAACGGGGTACTGTGTCGGTGATTAGCGGGCCTAGCGGTGTGGGAAAAACCACGGTGGGCATTCAGTTTATGAAGGAAGCAGCCGCAAGGGGGGAGCGATCGGTAGTTTACATTTTTGAGGAGTCAACTTCTACTCTGCTGCACCGCTGCGAATCAGTTAACATACCGGTTCAGCAGATGATCGACCAAAAAAGTCTTTCGGTGATACCTGTCGAACCTTTGCTGTACTCGCCTGATGAGTTTGCCAATATGGTACGCACAGAGGTGGAGGCTCATCAGACGCGGATTGTGATGATTGACAGTATTTCTGGCTATCAGCTTTCGATGCGGGGGCAAGATTTGGTTAGCAATTTGCACGCTTTGTGCAAATATTTGAAGAATATGGGAGTTACGGTAATTCTCATTAATGAAATAGAAACTCTTGCTGGAGATTTCCGCATGACCGAGATCGGGATTAGCTATTTGGCGGATAATCTTGTGTTTATACGCTACCTGGAACATCAGTTGCCGACTCGAACAGAAATCTGCAAGGCGATCGGAGTCATTAAAAAACGAGTCAGCAATTTCGAGAAAACTTTGCGAGAACTCGATATTACTCGCTACGGTATCAAAGTCAGCAAACCAATACGGGGACTGCGCGGCATTTTGAGCGCTGCGCCGCTGTGGATGGATGTAGAAACTGAAGATTGATGCGGGGCTATTTCTGCTTTTTTGGGGCTGCTAATCCCGGCTAATTTTGAAATAGTTAGTTTATTGAAGAATTTAATGTTAATTTATTAGTACAATCTGTTTTTCTCATTTGTATCGTAGTCTCGCTCCCCCTCGCATCCCCCTTAAAAAGGGGGCTTTGATATCTCTTGTCCCCCTATTTTTAAGGGGGGTAGGGGGGAGCGAAGTGATTGTGATTCAAACAGAAGATACTACGTTTAACCTTAAGTTGACGCGAATGGTGCGCCCACAAGCACCATACTTCTATCTAAAATCTAAAATCTAAAATCTAAAATCTAAAATCTAAAATCTAAAATCGATGAATGATTAGCAATTCAACAATTCTGACGGTAGACCGCAACCAGCGCAATTTGGAACTGCTGTCGCAATTTCTGCACAAAGAAGGATACCAGACGATGATGGCTTCCAGCTTTGAGGAGTTTGCACTGGCGATCGACCAGCCTCATAAAATTGGGATAGCTTTAGTAGATATTTCTGGTTTCGACCGCCGGATTTGGGATTGCTGCGAACAACTGCGCAGTTACCAAATCCCTTTTTTAATACTTTCGCCCAAACAAAGCGCTGTGATTCAGCAGGAAAGCTTATGCCACGGTGCTCGCAGTATACTAATAAAACCTTTGGCCGTTAGACAGTTACTGAGCCTTGTTCACAGCTTGCTAGGAGAACCTCCGTGAGTCAAATTTTATTGCTTGTCGAACAAAAAGAAAATCGCCGCCTCTTGTTAGAATGGTTAGCAGTTAACTACGTGGTATTGCTGCCCACTTCAACTAATGAAATTGACGATTTGTCGCAATTCAATCAACCCTTTGGCATGGGTATTATTGACGGTCTTGCCCTCAAACGCCACTGGCAGTGGGTGGCCGAAAAAAAACAAGCCGAACATCCGGTCACTCTGCCTTTTCTTTTAATTACATCGCGGTCGGATGTGGGGATGGCAACGCAATTTCTCTGGCAGACAGTAGATGATTTAATTCTAGCTCCGATTGAGAAGATAGAATTGCAAGCGCGGGTGGAAATTTTGTTGCGATCGCGGCAGTTGTCTTTAACCCTAAAATTGTCTCACGACCAACTCGATCGCTCCCTGCAAACAGCCCAAGAACTTAACGAGAGCAAAACATCTTTATTGTACATGATATCCCATGACGTTCGCAATCCTTTGAACTTCATCATTGGTACTACACAACTTCTTAGTAAGTACAAATTAAAATTAACAGAGGATAAAAAACAAGAACTTATAGATAAAACTCAAGCAGCAGCCAAAGGCATAGATTTGTTATTAGACGATGTTCTGCTCATCAACCGAGTTGAGTCAGGGAAAGTGGCGTTTTGCATAATCCCGCTAGACTTAGGAAGCTTTTGCAATCAGATAGTAGAAGAGTTTCAGAACAGCCAGAAATTGAAACCTGAAAATTCTCAGGTGGCGCTGATTTTTGTCAATCACAGCCCCTCTGCGACTGCGTGTTTGGAGGCAAGCTTGCTCCGGCGGATTTTGATAAATTTGGTGTCTAATGCTATTAAGTATTCCCTCCCAAATACTCAAGTAACTCTTGAACTAAAAGTCACCGAAACCGAGGTAGTTTTCTCGGTAGAAGACGCAGGCATTGGTATTCCTGCTGAAGACCAAAAACGGCTATTTGAGTTTTTTTACCGGGCTAAAAATGTCACTAGAATTCCCGGTACTGGACTAGGGCTGAGCATTGTCAAAAAATGCGTTGATTTGCATGGTGGCGATATTACATTTACCAGTACCGAAGGAGTCGGTAGCAAATTTACAGTAACATTGCCGATCGCAGAAGTTAGCAGCGATCGAGTTTCCCCTGCAACGCATTAAACTATAGTAGGCATTATAAAAAAGCAATTCAATCTGGAACTTGAAGATGTAATGGCACTCGTCCATTCAGCCCTCGCAGTAGCAGTAGTGTTCCCAATTATTGGCACTGTTGTGAATGGCGCGTGGCAGACTCGCCAGCGGCTGCAAACCGCTGACGGTAGCAAAAGCAAAATTCCCCCGGTTGTCGGCCCGGAACACCTAAAATTGGGCAGATTGCTCACTGGTGCGATCGTATAAATTACCTTAATTGCCCTTGCCTACTCTATTTATTTTAACAGTATTGTGGAGAAGGAGTTGTGGAGCAAATCGCCGCTGCAAGTGGCTTTCATTATACTAATGTTTGCCGAGACAATTGCTTGTTTAGGATTTTTGTCTCAAGCAAGAGAGAAACTTTGGCGGGGAGTATTTCCCGCTTTGACTGGTGTCGGTTTGGTAGTTTTGGGATTTCAAGAGGCGATTTTTCGCAGGGATGATGAATGGCTGGTTTCTCATTTTTATTGTGGCATTACGGCGGCACTGTAAATGGTTTTTTCTGGGCAATTACGCCGGAAATTGATCGGCATAGATCGCACCGCTGGCGAAAACTTCACACAGTTTTAAACTGCATCGCCCTGCTGCTATTGCTCGGTCAAAGAGTTACGGGTTATCGAGATTTGTGGGAAATTCCTTTAAACTGGCAATAAAGAACACATTGAGCAGTGCGATTTCAAAAATTAAAATTGTCCGAAACCAGCGCCCAAAATACAGTCAGATCCTCTCTTCCCGATTGCCTAGTGTTTTTTTATTCTGACTAATTCAAAGCTCTAAAGGAGCAATAGCGTTAAAGAAATTTTCGAGCAGCGAGCGCAACAAAGATTGAGTTGCTAAGATTAAACCCAATCGGGCTTGGGCGAGTTTTGGCTGTTCTATTTTAACTTCTCCCCAAATTCGGCACTGGCTGTAAAAAATCTGAAAGGCTTCGCTCAAATCATTGGCTAATTTAAAATAATTGACAGGTTTTTCGAGTTTTTTTACCTCAAAATTAGGAGATAAATTATCTAACACTGTTAACAGTTGCGATATTAAACTGCGTTCTGCTGGATGCAGTAACCGCAGTCGATCGCCCTCATCAATCCAAGGGATAGGATTTGGACTCGCCAGCGACCAAATTTGCGGTGCTCTAGTGACATCGGGCTGGGCGATCGCAATTATCCGATCGCGGTGGGCCATTCGCAGCAGGGAACAGCAGCGCGCGTGGCTGTACTGAATGGGAAACAGCCGATCGGCTGACACAACAGGAGATAATATTCTAGATTCTGGAACTGGGAGGTTCGTTTGAGCTAAACGCTGCAACCAGACGGCTAAACCTGCATCAGTCAACTCCAACTCAATAATTCCCGCCGGCGCGACTTTAACGGCGAAATCTGGGTAGCACAGCGGTTTGAGAGTTTCGGCCAACTGTGCCGCGATTGTCTGCGGTGTCTGCTGCCAAGTTTTAGCCAATTTCAGGGCGATCGCAGACACGTACAGCACCCGCGCGCTATCTTTACTCCGATTTAACGGAAATATTGCACCATTCTCAATTACTTGTTTAGGAACAGGCATCTTGCCTGTTCCACAAGAAAATTCATCTCTCGCTTCACGGGCATCTTGCCTGTTCTTGAGAATGGTGCCACCTATGAGATTTAACGGAATTTTCCCTAGTGTCTCTTGCTGGGCGATCGCGCTTTGGAACCTTGAAAGCAAGAAACACTTCACTGTAAGTTCTGGGCACTGCGAGATATTTGCTGTATCCATATCGGCCGATCCTGTGGCAACAGGGACTGTTGACTGTTACCGCTTGCACTGTTGTTGTACGTTAAACTGCTGATGTCAGAGATAGTCGATCGACTCCCTCGGGCGGGGCTACATCGAATGAATCTGCTTTATAGCGATTTTTGGGCTAAATTTTACAATAAATTTACGACAAATTTTTTGCCGATCTATACCATTTTGATGTATTTTTTGCTACATTGAATGTTTCGGTAAAACTAAGAAAAATCAGCACAGTTAAGAAGCGTGCAAGCTCGATCGGGGGTTGGTTGTCTCACTTTGTATCGCACTGCTGGCAGAAGCTGTTTTTCTCACTCTTAAATATATCCCAGAGCCTCACTTATGCAATCAACTTCCACACCTGTAGAGACTATCGATCGACCGTTTATCACTTGGCAGCGAATTATCGACTGGGCCCAGGAACACTACCGCTGCCGGACTTTTAGCAAAGACGAGCGGATTCCCGCCAGACCCGGACTCCTGTATTTAGTCCAGAAAGGTTCTGTGCGGCTCGTAGGCAGCGCTCAAGTTAGCGCCGCAGCGGCGAAGTCAAAATCCGCTGACAAAACTACAGAAGAAGCTTTTTTGGGCTTCGTCGGCGCTGGTCAGCCCTTTGAACTGGTCGCTCAGTCTCCGTTTACTCTCCAAGCTTACGCCCATGCCGATCAAACTCACGTAGTGTGGATGTACTGGCACGACTTGGATAATTGGCCTCACTTTCGCAGGGAAATTTTAGATGCGTTTCGCTACCAGCACCAGCGGAAACTTCTCTGGCTGAGCACTTTGGGGCAGCGCCGGACGATCGACCGACTGCTGGGATTTCTCACTTTGTTGATCGAAGAGTTCGGCGAACCTTACGTAGGTGAGGACGAACCGGAGGTGGTTCGGGGCTACCGGCTGCCTTGGACATTGACTCACGCTCAAATTGGCAGCGCAATCGGCTCAACGCGGGTGACGGTGACGCGGCTGATGGGTAAGTTGCGCTCGAAAGGTTTGATTAATACTGAGGATGATAATTTAATCTGTTTGCCGGCTAAGTCTAACCCTCAAAAGACAAAAAACCAAAAGCAGGATGTAGAAGCATTCCTCGAAGATTCTCTCGACGACGATTCTCTCGACGACGATTCTCTCGACGACGATTCTCTCGACGACGATTCTCTCGAAGAATCTGCATAAAATCCTGCGGGCAATTGCCAACAAACAGCGCGTCGCTATTAGTTGTTGGCCGTCGCGCTCAGTCGCTCGACAGTGTACGATGAATTGTGTAAACTTTTCCCGTTCTCGAAAGGTGCGACTGACAATGACCGATGACAAGCAAAAATCTTCAATCCCGAACAATCAGCAACGGGTGGTATTCTGCGACTTTGACGGGACGATAACTGTTGAAGAAACTTTTGTGGCAATGCTCAAGCATTTCGCACCGGAACTGTCGTCTCAACTGATGCCTGAAATATACGCTAGAAGGCTGAGTTTGCGATCGGGAGTGCGGCAGTTACTAGAGTCTATTCCCTCAAAACGTTACGGGGAAATTGTGGAATTTTCTAGGGGAAGGCTGATGCGGCCGGGATTGTTGGAATTGCTGGATTTTTTGGACGAGAAAAAGGTAGATTTTGCGATCGTTTCCGGCGGTCTTCGGGTCATGGTAGAGACGGTAATGGGCGATTTGGTACACCGGGCGAGCGTTATTTACGCTGTGGATGTGGACGCTAGCGGCCCTCGCTTGCAAGTCAATTCTAAGTTTGAAGGAGATGAGGAATTGGTGTCTAAGGTGCGGGTGATGGGGCAGCACCCGGCCGAGGAACAGGTGGCAATCGGAGATTCGCTGACGGATTTTAATATGGCTTTGCAGGCTTCGTCGGTGTTTGCGCGCGATCGGCTTGCCCAGTATCTAGACGAACAGCAAAAGCCTTATACTAAATGGGATAATTTTTTTGATGTGTTGGAAAATTTGTCCCAAAAATGGAATTGAAACTATCGCCTTTCTCAGGTAATATAAATTCCGTTTGCATCGGTATTGTATGATGTTAAATTTTGTAGGGGCGGGTTCACCAACAATAATTGCCCATAATAAACAATATAATAAACCCGCCCCCGTGCAGATAAGTCCGATGCGACCGAATTTGATATAAGGTGTGCACGGATTACCCTACGTTTAGATAGGCCAGCGCAATTCCTATTAACGTAAAAAGTAGATTAAAAGCTGAGGATTTGTAAAGAATGAGTGGCGATTTGAGATCGGATTTAATTGCAGCAGCCAAACATTTTTACGATCGCGGTTGGATGGTTGGTACTGCTGGCAATCTTTCAGCCCGCTTACCAGATGGCAGTTTTTGGATTACTGCTAGCGGCCGCGCGAAAGGGCAGTTAACTGAAGCAGATTTTATCAGAATGAGCTCAGACGGCGCAATTGTCGAGCAACCTGTTGCCGACAGCCGCCCTTCGGCAGAAACCAGCATTCATTTAGCCGTTTACAATTGTTTTCCAGACGCTAAAGCTTGCTATCACGTGCACTCCATCGAGGCAAATTTAGTTTCTCGGCTAACAGCAGGAGATGCAGTGCCTTTACCGGCGATCGAAATGCTCAAAGGTTTGGGGGTATGGGAGGAAAACCCGCAGGTGTCGATACCCCTCTTTACAAATTATTTAGAAGTCCCTAAGATAGCCAAGGAAATTTGCAAATTATTTGCCATTTGTGCGCCCTCTGTACCCGCTTTGTTAATTCGCGATCACGGCATCACAGTCTGGGGAGACTCGCCAGCCGCCGCCTACAATTACGTAGAAATTGTAGAATACATTTTTCGGTATACGATCGCAGCCCGCCAATTAAATTTAGATTTGAGATTTGAGAGTAGAGATTGAGCGGTGCATGAATTCCGAGGCTTAGGGATTTGAAATCAGGAAACGAGCAAACATCCAGAATAGACAACAATTATGGCTAAATATACCAGGATTTTATCCATAGATGGAGGCGGAATTAGAGGAATTATCCCCGCGCAAGTTGGAGTTAGCATTGAGTCAAAGCTGCAACAGAAAAGTGGCAACCCAGATGCGAGAATAGCTGACTATTTTGATTTAATCGCCGGCACGAGTGCGGGAGGAATTTTAACTTGCATCTATTTGTGTCCCGATCCTGAAAATCCCACCAGACCTCGGTGGTCTGCCCAAGACGCTGTTAATTTTTCGATTAAGAGCGGCCGCGACGTTTTTAAGAGTTCATTTTGGCAAAAACTCAGATCTATAGACGGTTTGATAGATGAGAAATATGCGAGCGATCGCTTAGAAAAATTATTTTTGGAAAACTTTAGAGATTGCAAACTCAGCGAACTGCTAAAACCTTGTTTAATTTCCAGTTACGACATCGAAAGAAGAAAAGCTCACTTTTTCGATCAAATAGATGCTCAACAATATCCAGCCGAAGACTATTTTATCAGAGATATAGCCAGAGCCACATCTGCCGCTCCCTCTTATTTTGAAGTTCCAAAAATCTACTCTTTGACTAACGAACGCTACGCTTTAATTGACGGGGGAGTATTCGCAAACAATCCGGCACTTTGTGCCTATGCAGAAGTTAGAAATAAATTCCGAATTCCCGACGATCGCCCCGACAAAGGCCCGACAGCAAAAGATATGGTAATTTTATCGCTGGGGACGGGAGAAGCTCAGAAAAAATTCCCCTATGAAGAAGTAAAAAATTGGGGTCAAGTTGAGTGGGTTGAGCCTTTAATTAATATCATGATGACGGGAGTTGCTGAAACTGTAAATTATCAAATAATCCAAATTTATGATGCGGTTGAAAGACCGAATCAATATTTGAGAATTAGTCCAGATTTGAACCGCGAACAACCCCTGCCGATTGATGATGCCTCGGAAGAGAAGATATCGGAACTGCTGAGAATTGGCAAGGATCAAGCCGAAAAATATAATGAAGAGTTGGATAAGTTGATCGACTTGTTGCTTGCCGAGTAGTCATAATATTTTAGATTTTAGATTTTCGATTTGGAAATGAGTGATGATTACCACAGAATCAATTAGTGCCAATCTAAAATCTAAAAAGGTATAGCGCACCAAGCGCAGGGCAAGCAGACTGAAAATATATGTTGACAAATCGTGCAATAATTGCTGTAGGATTGCCGAACATCAGTAGGTGGCAGTGATTCGCCCTGTTTGCAATTAATCGCGAGCCCTCAGTCATTGGTTAAAAAATACCGAGAATACGATCGACCTTTAGATGAAACCTTTAATAACAGGTGGTTTCAGCGGTTTTTAGTGACGCTGTTCCTGGGCGGCCAAGTGCTGCTGCGCATACTCCAAGGCAAAATTGACCGCAGCAAAATCATGGAACATTTAGTAACAGTAGGCCTGGATTCTTTGCGTTCCGTACTGCTAATAGCCTTTTTTGGCGGCATGATTTTTACCTTTCAATCGGCCAGAGAATTGATTCGCTTTGGGGCAGTTGGGGCGGTGGGAGGTGCTTTTGCTATGGCATTTTGCGGCGAATTAGCACCACTTTTAACGGCCGGCGTGGTGGCGGGACAAGTAGGTTCGGCCTTTGCGGCGGAGATAGGAGAAATGCAGGTGACAGAACAAATAGACGCCCTGTATATGTTGAGAACAAATCCGGTTGATTATTTAGTAGTGCCGAGGGTGATAGCTTGCTGCATCATGCTGCCTATTTTAACAATTTTTGCGGTAGCAGTGGGCATTTTGGGGGGGCTGTTTGTGGCGGTTAATTTTTATGAGTTGGAACCGTCGGTATTTTTGGAATCGGTGCGGACTTTTTTGGGGCCTTGGGATTTAGTAAATGTGGCGATTAAGAGTTTTATTTTTGGGTTAATAATTGCCCTTGTCGGTTGCGGTTGGGGGTTGACGACGACGGGCGGAGGTAAAGGAGTAGGCCAAGCTGCAACGGCGGCGGTGGTGACTTCTTGGGTGTTTATTTTTGTCGCGGATTTGTTTTTATCGCTGTTGATGTTTCACGAGTTTGGGATTCCGAGAAGTTGATAATCTTGGCGATTATAGCAGGAGTCAGGAGTCAATATTTTTAAATATTAAGGGTTTGAACAATCATCAACCCGAGTGCCACCAGGATTGCTATAAAATAACATGAATATTTTTTAAACCGCAGATGAACGCGGATGAACGCTGATAAAATTGCATCAGCGTTCATCCGTCTTCATCCGCTGATATCTGCGGTTTAAAACTTTCAACTTGAGACTTTAGATTGGAGAAAGGAGGGCGATACACTCGAATTGCTTTAATTGGAAATTTCCCATCTGTTTCGGGGACGATTTCGAGGGTGTGTTTGGAGTTGCTCAAATTCTGAGCTAATGTTGTAGGGTATTCGCGGCTTGAATCTGCAATCTTTGGCGGAACGTATGAATCAACAAACATCGGCCGCACCTGCCAGGAAATCTCAAAGCCTGGAGGCGTCTGTTTTTTAGAGTATTCATAGGCATTTTTCAGCCACCAGTTTCTCGCTTCAATCACGACGCGGCCAGAGTTTGAGATAAAAAGTTCGTCGTTTGTACCGCTGCCGTCATAACCTGTTTTAGAACCTACAACGTCAAATTTAAACTTGCTGGCGTCGCTGTTAATCTCAGTAATTACGGCTTTCCAATCTTCGACGATTAGCGGTTTTTGGCTGGATACTTGGAGAATAGCCGGCCAAGCGACGCCAAGACTAACGCTAGGTCTGGTGATGCTGTAAAGTTCAGGAAATTCTGAGGGTTTTTTGCCGTCGATCGCAATTCTAGCAGAAATTGCGTTGCCGTTGAAGGTTTTATCGGCGATCGCATCTATTCTATTTCCTTCAAATTCTAAAATCAACTTCCCATCTTGCCATTTAACATCGCTGCCCACGGTATAGGTTTTCACTAAATCCTGCTGCGGCACTGGAGGAGAATTTGGGTTGTATCGCAGGTGCGGTTTTATGAAAGCAGCTAGCAGAAAATTCCCCCAATCGTTGAGGTGAATTTCATCCCTCAATAGCTGTTTGGGCTGCAAGCGATTATCTTTCAAATACCTGCGCCAAGGTTCGCGAATTTCTGCCATTTCGCAGCCGTATTTATCGGCTAACTCAGGCAGCCATTGAGTAGAATGAGTGTTGTGCCATTCGTATCTGTTTACTTGTTCTGGGTCGTCGCTGCTGCCTGTCGGCATCCAGTCGATGTGGTCTGAATGCAAGAGTATTTCGCTAGCAGTGCGGCTGCGGACATTGGCAATTATGGCTTCGTAATCTTCACCGCCTCCGTAGACGTGAAAAATTAGCAAATCAGGATAAAAAGGATACAAATCATGTTCGCTGGGACGGATTAAAATCGGGGCTGACAATCCTCCTATAGCCCGATTTTCCACAATCAAATCTGCATTGGGAAAACGCTCTTTCAAATCCTTCGCTACATCTTGCCACCAATCTTGCTGAGTGATGGATTGACCGTAAAATAGGATACGCACTTGGCGGCGTTCTGTTGGAGTGCTAGCCGCAAGTAGCCCCATTGTCCTTTGAATCCTTGCTCCAAAAGTAGCATTATTTTCAATAGGAGCGGGTGGGGGAAATGGCGTATCGGCAGCGATTTTTTTGATGAGCGGAACTAACAGAAAGCTCACACACAAAAAAAGCAGCCACAAGTAGCGGTAAATTTTTGATTTTATGCTCTTTCCATGCCGTTTTTCCATTGTTTTATTTTTCCGTTTTGTAAAACCTATTCATAACTAAGCTGTTGGGCATCTAAGTTATATTTTTGGGCGGGTTATGAGAACCTATCCCACAAAAAATTCATCAAACTTGACTGTAAAATTTAGATACGCTTGGCTTTACCAAGAGTAGCTGTAGGGTGGTCTTCGGCGCACCTTACGAGAGCTGTACGGTACAGGACAATGCGACGTTACGATTAACTTTCGGGTACAGGGCTGGCGCACCTCACGAGTAGCTGTAGTTTAGCCTGTATCGAAATATATTACCAAATTGAGCGAGACAAAAAGTGATATAATGCCAGCTAATTAATTGCAAGAGATCGATCGCACGTCAAATGGATTACAAAACAGCCCGCAGTTTTCTGATCGACCAAGGAACCGCCCTCGAAACCAAGAAAAATCCCGACGCCTTCCTGATGCGTCTCAAACAAGGTCAGCCGCCCGTACCGGGACAAGTGACATCGATTTTATTAGCTTTAAAAATATTGTTTGAGGGCCTGCAAGAATCTCCAATGCTCGACCGACAATTAATCTCGGCACTGCATTTACTGTCAGTAGAAAGTTTACTGCAATTTGAAGCTGGACTGCGCAGAGGAGTTTCTTGGCCGCCGCTGCTGAAAGAAGACTTAAATCGAATTGCGATCGCAGTCAAAAATATCTTTTCCGGCGTCTGGCAATAATTAGCTCGGCAACCATCGATCCCGATACCCACCGCCAGCAAACTCAAAATTTTATCCTACAAATTTTTGTAAAATTTTATGTTAATCTTGCTACATTTACCCTCAAATTGTGGCATTTTAATATAAGAATCGGTTCTAACCAGCAATTGGAGAAACTACTCATGAACCCAGAAGAACAGGCTAGACAACTAATTGCACGAGAAAGGCAGCATAGCGAACACTTGCAAGAATCTATGCTCAACCGTTCCTCCCACGAGCTAGAAACACCTCGGGAGGGAATTGCTGAAGAAAAAGCCAGAGAATTAATGGCTCAAGAAAGGCAGCACAGCGAACACCTGCACGACTCTATGTTAAGCCGTTCCTCCCAAGAGGTAGAGGCATCGATCGCACCCGATGACACTGACAAATAATTTTTGTTAACACAAGACTTACGGACAAAAAACCAAGAAACCTGGTTTTTATACCAGAAAAAACGGCTGTAAAAATGTTTTTGTGTAAACAACCAGGTTTCTGCGTCCTGCAATAGTTCAGCACAGCAAAACTATACTCAAATCGAGGCGGATTTCAGGTGCAATCAAAACAGCCCGTGCTTGGTTGGCAGCCGCTATCACCAACCTCAACGTGCCATATATAGCAAGAGAAAATGCCAAGTTCTACTGCTCGCGAAAGCTTTCGAGGGATGCCAAAAGACTTGGCAGTCCCGCCAGGGTAGCAGACACCAAAGCCTCATCTTTGTAAACTCGCGATCGGACTATACGGATACTTTTGGACGCAGAGATTATAGAGTCTCGCCGTTCCGAATTTCCGGTTTCAACCCGCCCTAAATTTTTTGTTTCTCGCGTCACACAAAACATAGCAGTATCCTCAGTTTATCCCTAGATATGCCCGTAAAGTTTCTCAGGGCTTGGCTCAATATTTTTATTGTTACTCAGATAGGTAACACAGATAAAACCATGAAATAATTATTTACGATAGACAGGGATCGAGTAAAACTGCATAACAAGTCTTATTAATTTGTTACAGGCCCCTCCTGTTTAAGCCGATCGCCCGCGACGACACAGACACCAGCAATCAAAAAGGCGATCGCCCCCACAATCGCCGTTGTAACAGCAGGAATCGCCTTTGGTGCCACAAACACCACAGAGTATAAACTCATCCCCAGGGAAAAACCGCCAAAATACAACCCTACGCCGAATCCTCCTCTGCGCGGAGGAACCAGAGACAAAGCAAAAGGAACTGTACCAGTAGTAATCAAACTGTTGGTAAAAATCACAGCCAAAACAGTCGCAGCCACCATCACCAACCCCTGACTAAAAACCATTGCTAACAGCAAAATAGCCGTTGCTACCAATCCACCCAACAGCATCCGCTGGTTTCCCAAGCGCACCGCAATCACCCCAGCCAGCAAAGAAGCAACAGCTAAAGCCAAAGTAAATCCCGCCATTAAAAACTTACTATCAACACCGGCGATTTGAGTTTGGAAAACATGGGGCAAAATCCGTTCCCCCATCGCCCGAGTGCCCCAAGCCACAGCCATTCCCGTCACCGCAATTAACCCCACCGCTGTGATAGAAACTCTCTCGGAAATTTGAGTATCCGGTGGCAATTCCGACAGCGCAACATCAGGATTAACCGATCGCAAAAAAGCCACCGCACCCAACAATACAAACGAACCAACAGCAAAAGCAAAAGCCGGCCCCAAACTCAGAATAAAATCTCCCGCAACAGGCCTTGCCGCCCCAACCAATCCCCCTACAAGCACCAACAAACTCATGGCTTGGGGCAACTGGCTTTGAGTTGCATATTGGCCCAACAGCGACACTGCGGGCGATCGAAACATCGCCATTGCGATCGACCAAGCTACTATTACCGCAGGCAAAATCCAGCGCAGGGGCGAGACTGGATTGCCGAAAATAAAAATAGCCGGAATCGCAATAAATAGCACCGACGACAGAATAGTGCCGACAACAATTAGCGGAAAACGAGTTCCCATCCAGCGACGCTGCTTGTCAGAAAGCCAGCCAGCAAAAGGTTCGATCGCAATTGCCAAAGAATCCTCTAAAAGTCTGATACCCCTGTCGAATCCCGCAAAACCAAATCCCGCTAAAAGTTGAGGCAAATACAGTCGGTAAAGCATCCAAGTCAGAGTAATTGCTCCCTGCAAAGCTGCCACGCCTCCCACTTGACGCCACAAAATTAAAGACTGAGATTGAGATTTTTTCATGTTTTTGACAATATTTTATGATATCTGCAAGGGGAGGCTTTATCTATACTGTTAGCTACCTAAAATATATCTGGTGAAACCCGAACATTCTATTTTGAAACAGGTAAATGGCGATCGATCGTTGCGCGGGGGCGGGTTTATGAGATGATTGGTCTTAGGCACGGATGGTTGGTAAAACCCGTCTCTACCAGTTATCATTCTTTAGCTATGTTTTTTGTACCGCATCTCCTTGTAGCACCAACAGTTATAGCTCAAATTAGACCGACTGTCGAAAACTTATCCGATGGAGACTACCGCTACCGAGACTCCTTTGGGATCGATCGACCTTTTCGAGAAATTCAATTTCGCAAACAAGACAGATACATCACCGGCAGCGATTCCGACCAACGCACGGGAAAAAGTTACTGCTTCCGGGGAATCCCCCAGCAGAACAACATTATTAACATCACGGTAGCGATCGAAATTTCCCCGAAAACAGCACAGCAAACTGAGTGGAAATTAGCACCGGGAAACCCGATTAATTTCGACAAGCTTTATCCGCTGCAAGCTGGGCCTGGATTAGAATTGTACAAATGCCTGACAGCATTTTTACCAAAATTGAGGGATTAGTTACTCGTTACTTTTTAGTGGTTATTTCTTCAGCGCTTTGGCTTTTTAATAACCAATAACATTCGTTAACTGTTAACTGTTAACAGCGAAGATTTAACTCCCTAAGAACCAGCATTTTCCAATTCTTCCCGCAGCATTTCCCGGTAGACTTTCGGCAAACTAGAACTCATAGAATTGTTCTCAATTCCATATCCCAAACTCGTCCAAGTTCCCGAAAGCATCCGCAATACGTCAGTTAATCTTTCCTGCCGCAACATCTCAGGAATATCAGCTTTCCAAAACTTGCGATCGCTCAACCAAGCATAAACCACAGCATCCTGATCTTCTGGTTCAAAACTGTAATCTTCCCAGAATAAAAAATTAGCACGACGCGCCTGATAGCGCTTAGCCTTCTCCTTCCAAGTCGTAGTCAGAAATTGATACCTGCCCGCAGCGGTAGTACACTTGCCTCGATTCGGGCCATTAACAATCTTCACGCACCAGTCAGGATGCCGGCTCAAATCTAATATATATTTGCCACCGTAAACAACGTGATAAGGTCGAGCAACATTCGACTCGCTAGCAGAAATAGTTCGCATCAGCGCCCGAATGTAAGGATCGCCGGTTTTCATAGCCAGCGGCGGCAATTTTCCCACCCCGCTTGCCGACTGCGACAACTGCTGATTTCCCCGCAAACTGTCAACCACAAAAACACCGCCGCCAATCACAGCGCCGATTAAAAGTATAAATCCGAGGATTTGAATTTCCGATCGCCTCAGCAAACCCCTTTTTCGACGGCTCAATTTCTCAGCTTCGAGCAAAGTCATTTCCATTTCCGCAATTTCGGCTAATTTTCGAGCCACCCGCATCTGTCGCACCCGAAAATCGTATTGATATAGCGGCGCGGCTAACAGCGTTAAACTCGATAAAGCCCCCGCCAATTTGCTCAGCCAGAAATCGAATTCACTGGCTACCGCAACATTTGTCAGAGTAGATATTCCTGTTAGTAATTGAGCCGGATCGATCGATCGCGCTGGCCAATAAAAAATCGCAAGCTGCACCAACAGCGACAGATTAAAGGCAAAAAAAATCACTACAACCGCATTCAACCCTTCTCGCAAGTGCGATCGAATACCAGTGTGCCTGCGCTTGAACTTGCGCGCAACGCGAAAGCGCCCCGGCAGCATAATTAGTAAGGGATTTAAGATTTTGACGGCTAACAAATGAAAAACAAAAAACAAAGGCAACTGAATCAGCCAAGCCGCCAGCAGTAGAGTCAGAAAGCCGATATCGTCGCTGACAAAAGGAATGCCCCTGCGAAGGACAAAACTAAAACTCTGAGCGAGAGCAAATGCCCTTAACCACGAAATCGGATAGGGGAACCAAGCTGGCCACTTGAGAGTTTTCATGCTGAGAGAAGGAAATTTCAACGGCGAATCGTAAAACTATTAAGATTTTGCCAGATTTGGCGATCGGAAAATTTTGCAAGTGCGATCGAGCTTACATCAGACACCAATGTCAGTAACAGGCAAGATGCCTGTTCCACAAGACTTACAGGCTCTCTGCGGGCGGGAGAACCCGGAATTCTTGTGGGGTGGGCCGTGGGGTGGGCGTCCCGCCCGCCCAAAAATACAATTTAGATGCCCAACAGCTTAGGGTGCGTCAGCCCCAATCTTTGACTCAAATCCAAGTGTTTTTTGTCTGACGCACCGAACCCAAGCGAGGCTAATTCAATCAAATCACACTGGCAAACAACTCCTCAAAACTTTTTTGCGGAGCCTCCGACTTCGCCACAATTTCCACAACCTTGTTGCGAGAAGTCGGCTGAAACAGCGCCTCCACGCACACTTGGGCTACCTTGGTGCGGGGAATGCTGCTCTCAAACATTTTGTCCGCACCAGTCATGACGATCGCATCTGAATTATCCTCATTTTTGAGACCGCCCGGACGGACGATCGTATAAGTCAAGCCGCTTTTTTGCAAATACTCCTCGGCTTGCTTCTTCCAAACCAGAATCAGCCAAAACAAATTTAGCGGGTGAAAAAACTGAGAGACGCACAGAGAAGTCACAAGCACAAAATGCTCAATGCCCTTAGCCTTAGCTGCATCCACCAAATTTTTAGTACCTTCAAAATCCACCTTGTAAGGCGCTGTCGGGTCAAAACCAGGGGCCGCCCCTGTCGCGCACAGCAATACCGTACTATCGCCGATGGCATCGCCCAGGGAAGTCGCATTTAATACATCCCCGGTCACTAACTCAGCCTCCGGCGGTAAAATTTGTCTAGCTGTGTCTAGATTTCGGACTAAAGCGCGCACGGGAATACCTCGCTTGACTAATTCTGCGACGATGCGGCGGCCAGTCTGACCTGTGGCTCCTGCTACAAATGCTTTCATAAGTCGAGTTATGCTGAACTAGGGGTAAGTTTTGTTACTATCAATTTCTCAATTGTAGGGAGAAAACTTCCTGAACACATCCCCAACCCGACCGGTGCGTATTACAGGAGAGTATACGATGAAGCAGGATTCCGCTGAATATCAAACTTTTGAAGCTTCTGACGAAAATTACTACCCAGATGTGAGTTTCCGACAGCCCGAAAGTGCAAGTGCGGATGCAGCAGAGGAAGTTGAGCCGATTTGGTTTCACGCACATTTTGAAGACAGCATGGAGATGTACGCGGATGCTGAGACGGTGGCGAAGCATTTGAACAACCACAAGAGTTGGTTTTGCCAGTGCGCTTGGCCGATGAAGGCCCAAGCGATCGGCGATAACGGCTACGATTTATTAATCGGGCGTTTTGGGGCTTTCGGCTACCGCGTTGAAGCGAGAATTGGTTTAGAGTTGCTGCCGCCTGACGCTGAAGGCTGCTATTTGATTAAGACTATTCCGGTTCCGAATTATACCTCGCCTGGGTATGAAGTGGATTTTCGATCGGCGATGAAGTTAGTGGAAATACCGTCTCAGGAGTTTGCCGCCGATTGGCCGAGTTCGGAACGTGCTAAGCTGCCGCCTGCGATTACCAGTGCTGCGTGGAAGCTGGATTTGGCTGTGGGAGTTTCCTTTCCCAAGTTTATTCGATCGATGTCTCAGCCTTTGATAGAAAAAACCGGCGATGCGCTTTTGGAAAAAATTATCAAACAAGTTAACCGGCGCTTGACTTATAAAACTCAGCTTGTTTTTCACGAAAGTTTGGGCATTCCTTTTCCGAAAAATCCTAAGAAGCATTAAGTGCGATCGCACTTAATCACATTTGTAGGGCGCTAATGGCGCACCTTACCCTTAAGTGCGATCGCAATAACTCATATCATTTTTTATTTGAGACTTTGGCGTGAGCGCTCTATGGAACGATTTTAGATTAAACAATTGGGAATAATTGCTTCTGTATGGCTTGGGAGCGCGGGTCTACAGTTGCTTTTTTGAAAGTGATATCATTTGAAACTGATATCACTTCCTTCGCGTGCTTAGGGCGTACCTTACCCCTACTTTATTGCACGGAACACTTGCTTTACCAGTTAATCCCAATAACCAAATTATTGTTAATACAATTTAAGGGTAAGGTCGTGATTGTCTTTTGACATATCCTCTTTTATTATCACCATAATTAGTTTTTATTATGGGTAAATTTAGCACAGGGTTGGACACCATAGTTTGAAGTCAGAGGTCATCAACTTGGGAGCATTGTTATTAAAAGATTCTTCTTCTGTCATCATGCTTTCCCTCCTTATTCCCTCATGATTAAGCAGTGTAGCCGATGCAGTTCAAAGCTGGCTCCGATCGCCCTCCCAAAGCAGCAAGTGTCTCAGATCACAAAAGCGATCGATCGCCCTCACTGCCAAAAAACCTAAAATTATGTCAAATTAAGTAAAGGGGATCGATCGCTTTTGCCATATCCGTAGAAAGTTATGACAACAAAACTAAGAGCTACAGACACAAAAAAAATGGAGATAGACTGGCAGCAGTTGAGGGCAAACCAAGAACTAATTCTCGATCAAGTAGACAATGCGATCGCTCTGTTCGACTCGTCTGACTGCTTAGTTTTGTTTAACAAAAAATTGGCAGGAATCTGGGGACTGTCCCCAGAATGGCTGGCAACAAAGCCGAAGTGCCACTTGCTGTTTGCAGAAATTGTCGATCGGGGTTACTTGTCTGTTGAGCAGTGGCAAGACTTTCAGCAAGCACTCGAAAAATCTCAGGATGGAAGTTTATCATATTATTTCGAGCAATCTAATGCGGTTTGTTTGGAGGTTTGCGCCACGATTACCAACAGCGGCGGACGGCTGTTTACCTTTAGAGATGTTACGGTATACCAAAACTCCCAAGCTAGCTTGAACGCAGAAGTCAGGCGGCTGAGCTTTCTTTTAGGTTTAACCGAACGCCTGCAAAACTCTCACAGTTTGCAAGAAATAGGTCAGTTTGCCCTCACCTATCTGGTAGGGGCAATGAATGCAGCTTTCGGAGATGTCAAGGTGATTAGCGGCAAGGGAAATGACCGGCAAGCGTCGGGGATTTGCAACCAAGTTTCTAGTCAATTTTTGGCTACTTACGGGGAACCCGTAGTCGCAGGAATGCAAGAATTGCTAGACCAAGGCATTCCCTACGGCATCGGTTTGCTGTGGGAAGTAGTGAAAACTGGTAAACCTGTGTTTGTCGAGGATTATGCCCAACATCCCAATGCCGTGCCGGAATTTCGGCATCCGGGAATCGGACAACTGGGTATTTTTCCGATCGCAGCTACCAACGGCACAATCATCGGAGTGCTGACGCTGGAGTCCCGCAACATCAAAAAACTGCAAGCCGCCGTCCACCAAGACGTACTGGAAGCTGCTTGCCGGACTCTGGGGGCGGCGATCGAGCGGGCTCAGACACAAGAGAACCTGCGCCAAGTTAACGAAGAATTAGAGTATTCTTCTCAGTTGAAATCCGAGTTTTTAGCCTCGATGTCCCACGAATTGCGGACGCCTCTCAACAGCATTCTCGGCTTTTCTGACTTGCTGCTGCGGCAAACGGCCGGACAGTTGAGCGATCGACAAATCAACTATTTAGAACTGATCGAAAAAAGCGGCCAGCACTTGTTGCAGCTAATTAACGATATTCTCGACCTTTCTAAAATTGAAGCGGGGAAAGTAGAACTCAATTTACAACCGGTTCGCGTTCACGAACTCGCGACAGACTGTCTAAAAATGATGCAGCCGCGGGCCGACAAAAAGCGAATCGGTTTGTCTTTAGAACTCGACTACCGCATTACTAAAGTTTTGCTCGACGAACGGCGAGTGCGACAAATTGTGATTAATTTACTTTCCAATGCCATCAAATTTACCCCAGAACAAGGACAAGTTAAACTCAGCGGGCGTCTGGTCTACGGCAGTGAAATAAAGGGCGACTACCGGCCGGATTGTTCTCCTGTAAATGCCAGCACTCCTTATTTTTGTTTTGAGGTGAAAGACTCCGGCATCGGCATTCCTCAAGACCGCTGGCACTTGCTATTTCGACCTTTTCAACAGGTCGATTCTTCCCTGACTAGGCGGCACGAAGGTACAGGTTTGGGTTTGGCTTTGACTAAACGTCTGGCAGAATTGCACGGGGGAACTGTTTCTTTTCAATCGGTTTGCGATCGGGGAAGTCTCTTCCGTGTTTGGCTGCCTTTGACGGAGATGCGTCAACAGTTGGGAAACTTTGCTTCTTGTGCTTTGAATTCCAAGTTAGTCCCTGCTTCTGCGATTGCTTTACCAATTGGCAGCAAACGGATTTTGGTTGTCGAAGACCAGCCTTTTAACCAAATGTTAATTTCTGAGGTGATGGAATTGGAAGGGTACGGGGTAGAGATACTCACGAACGGGAAGGCAATGGTCGATCGTATTCTCGCTGCTTCTAAAGCCCCGCAGTTGCTGCCGGATTTGATTTTGATGGACATTCAGTTGCCGGATGTTGACGGCTTTGAGTTGATGCGTCGAGTTAAAGCAGATCCTGTCTGGGAGTCGGTACCGATGATTGCTGTGACGGCGATGGCGATGCCTGGTGACCGCGATCGGTGTTTGGAAGCTGGCGCTTCTGGTTATTTGAGCAAGCCGCTGGATCTGAATTTGACGATCGCGACTGTCCGTTCTTTTCTCAGCTAACAATAATTATTTGCAGTTCCAGCACTGCCATTTATAATAATTGATAACCAGAAAGGTTAAACTCAATAGTAGATAAATATCTATAGGACTTGCGCACACTTGCCTCAAAAACCCGGTTCCTACGAAAAATATCGAGTGTAGTAACGATAAATATACGAATCAACCAGTTTTCGAGCTTCCCCACACGCAAGTCCCGAGCTAAATTCAATATATATATTCCATGTCAAACAAGTCGCCCTGCATCATGTTGGTTGATGACGAGCCAGCTAATCTGACTTTACTGGAAGAGTTATTGCATCTGAAAGGATACGCCACAGTATCAGCACTATCTGGCGATGAAGCGCTCTCCCTCGCCCGCGCATCTCGACCCGATTTAATTTTACTGGATATTATGATGCCGGAGATGGACGGTTTTGATGTGTGCGATCGCCTGCGGAAGGATACGGCATTGCAAACTGTACCGGTGATTTTTTTGACGGCTCTCGACGACGATACCTCTCGCCTCCGAGGGTTAGAAATGATGGCAGACGATTATTTGACAAAGCCTTTTAACAGTCGTTTGTTGCTGGCAAAAGTGGAAAATGTTTTGCAGTTGAGTCAAATGCGATCGCAAGCTGTATCTTCCCAATTCAACCAGCAAGTGAAAGAGCAAAGCAAGCGCCAAATCGCCGCAGCTTGGGAGGCAAACGAATATCTTTCTGAAAAATTTCAGCTATTTGTGCCGGAGCAGCTTCTCGGACGAATTGCGCCGCAAGGAATAGAATCTATTCAGTTGGGCAATGTCACAGAAGAAGAGCTGACTATTTTATTTTGCGACATTCGCGGGTTTACTGCGATCGCAGAATCTCAAGAAGCTCGCGAGACTTTTGAATGGTTGAACGCTTTTTTTACTCAAATGAACGATTGCATAACGTCCCACGGCGGGTTTATTGACAAATACCTAGGCGATGCAATCATGGCAGTATTTGACAAGCCGAACTCTCACGCTATGGATGCGATCGAAGCCGCAGTAGCAATGCAAGAAAGATTGCAGGAATTTAATGCCAGCCGCGACAAATACAATTTAGAATCTCCAGTCAATATCGGTACCGGAATTCATACAGGTATCGGCATGATCGGCACTTTGGGTTCCGATCGCCGCATGGACTCTACAGTCATCGGCGATGTAGTAAATACAGCTTCTCGGTTAGAAAATTTAACTAAAATATACGGCTGCCAAATTATTGTTAGCGAAAATGCGATCGTTCATGCGAGAGAATTTCTAAATCGCATAAGTCCCAACTCAAAATCAAAAGAAAGTCTATTATTGAAGTGCGACTTGGAAGTGGAAACACAGGAGAGTATTATTTCTACTTCTGGGGCGACTGCTACAGACAGCGATTTGCCAAGCAACAATTATTATTATCGCTGGATCGATCGAGTAACCCCGCGCGGCAAGCAGCAAGCTATTGAAATCTACGAAATTTGGATCGCATCCAGTCCCGACTCGGAGGCAAAGCGGCTTACCCAAGTTTTATTTGACAAAGGAATTCAAGGATGGCAATCCGAAAGATTTGTCGCCGCCTTGGGATATTTTCAACAACTAATCGAACAAAACCCTGCTGATACAGTCGTCAGTTTTTATATAAATCGGTGCCAGGAAAAACTAGGTTTGATACCTGCAACTAGCAGTTCAGAAAGATTTAACTTTTAGGGCGGGCTAGAAGCCCACCCCACAATAGTTTAGACCTATTGCAAAAGTCGCTAATTATCCTGCTTTGCCTCTGCGTTGCGTCTGTGATTTCCCTATCAATGATATCAAATGCGGTAGCATCGGAATTAAGATTAACCACCGCTTTCGAGACGGCAGTGCTCTTGGACTACAATTAATCGCGGTAGTCCAAGAGCACTGCCGTGTCCTCTATATCATGTCGCTCGTGCATGGGGAAACAATATGAAAGATTTATGAAATAAGTCTACTCTAATTGGAGTTCGCATCAAACAGTCGTCAAAACTTGCTCTCTCAACTTTCCAATTAACTCATTAACCCCCCCTGCATTCAAACGATAACTCAAAGGATGACCGATTAAATAAGCCGAACTTTCAAACAAAACATCAATTTCCACCAAACCATTTTCTCGCAAAGTTTTGCCAGTCGAAACCAAATCTACAATTGCTTCCGACATACCCGTTATCGGCCCCAACTCCACAGAACCGTAAAGCGGCACAATTTCCACCGGCAAATTCAAATTGTGAAAATATTCCCTCGCACAGTGTACGAACTTAGAAGCAACTCTACCGTGAGGAGGTAAATCCACCGTTCGCCGGTAAGAACTGGATTCCTTCACCGCCACAGACAGCCGACATTTGCCAAATTTTAAATCAATTAAATTGGCAACTTTCGGCTTTTTTTCCCGCAAAACATCATAGCCAGCAATCCCCAAATCCGCTTGACCGTATTCCACATAAACTGGCACGTCGTGAGTCCTTACTAGCAAAGCTTTTGCTGTGCCGGTCGGGTCATAAATTTGAAGTTGTCGGTTAGAGGAATCGAGAAAAGCACTGAAGTCTAATCCAACCGATTTAAACAGCCGAATGCTATCTCCTAACAGTCCGCCTTTGGGAAGTGCAACAGTAATCATGTCAATTTTTAGAGTGTAAATTGCTCAATTTGGGAAGGGGGCGATCGCGGTACAAGCAGAAACAGCTTTTACCAAACTCAGAATAACACATAGAGTTCACAGCTAAATATAAATTTCGGGTATTGCTCGCTCCTTTGTTTGGGTATATATTATATTTAGTAACTTTTTAGAGACTCACTTTTTTAAATGGCGGTCAGTATGGAAAACGATCGAGAGTTTGACAGTCAAGAAATTGACGGAGAATTTCACAGTCTAGACCCGGATTCCCTGAAAATTACAGTAGATGAAATCCTCTCAGGCGGCGGTATAGAGGCCGAGGAAATGGATTATACAGTAGCCGTACCTACCGCTAACCACGCCAGCATCCCCAGGGTCACAGGCTTCTCATCTTATGTGAAATCAAGCGTGTTCGATCGCGCCCCCCGATCGCAGTTTGCAGAAAAACGCGGAACGCTGGGAAGCTGTTAATGTAAAATGCTTGCAGAGGCTGGTGCATAAAACGGGACGATCGCCCGTTAGCGAAGCCCTCGAAGAGGATCGCCATTGTGTGTTGCACCTTTGTGTATTCAACTCTAAAACTTAAAATTTAATCGGCGACGATCGCCAATAGCTGACAGCTAAACTATGACCGAATTGACACTTGTTATTGGTAATAAAAATTATTCCTCTTGGTCGCTGCGCGCTTGGCTGGGGATGAAACAAGCTGGACTGGAATTTGCCGAGGTCAGAATCCCTTTAGACTGGCCTACAACGCCTGAAGAAATTCGGCGCTATTCTCCCTCGGGAAAAGTACCAGTTTTAATCGACGGCGACTTGAAAGTGTGGGAATCTTTAGCAATTTGCGAATACGTTGCCGATCGCTTTGCAAATGATTTGTGGCCGGCCGATGTAGCGGAACGGGCGATCGCCCGTTCCATCTGCGCCGAAATGCACGCGGGGTTCCAAAACTTGCGCGAAAATATGCCGATGGACTGCCGCAACCGCTATCCGGGAGAAGGGATGACTGCCGGTGTCGAAGCAGAGATCGATCGCATCTGTTCCATTTGGCGCGAATGCCGCCAAGAATTCGGGACAGGCGGTAATATGCTATTCGGAAAATTCACAATTGTTGACGCGATGTTTGCCCCCGTTGTCATGCGTTTTGTCACCTACGGAGTCAAATTAGATTCAGTAACAAAAGCCTATGCGGATGCGATTTTGGCATTGCCTGCCATCCAGGAATGGGTAGCAGCAGCTTGCAGCGAAACGGAAAGTATTCCACACATTAAAATCTAGTACAAATCAGTTTACTTAACCTAAAATCTCAAATCTCAAATTTGAAATCAGGATGCGGATTCTTTTAGTTGATGATGAAGTTGAGTTAACTGACCCTTTGAGTCGAGTCTTAACGCGCGAAGGTTATACAGTTGATGTGGCATTTGACGGAGCAAGTGGCAGCAATTTAGCAATGCAGGGCAATTACGATTTGCTAATTTTGGATTGGATGCTGCCGAGACAAACTGGACTGGCAATTTGCCAGAAGTTGCGATCGCAAGGACGGAATACGCCAGTGCTATTTCTCACCGCCAAAGATACCGTAGACGATCGCGTACAAGGACTCGACGCCGGTGCAGACGACTATTTAGTCAAACCTTTTGAACTGCGAGAACTGCTAGCCAGAGTCCGCGCATTGCTGCGGCGGCCTCCTACTTTTGATGCCGAGGTTGCTGTCGGGCGGCTGCAAGTTGCAGATTTACAGCTAGACTACGACAATCAATTAGCTTATCGGGGCGATCGCACAATTGATTTATCAGAAAAAGAATGTCAGTTGTTAGAATACTTAATGCGCCATCCCGGTCAATTGCTAACACACGAACAAATCCACCAGTATTTGTGGAGTGAAGCAGAAAAACCCAGCAGCAATGTATTAGCAGCTCAAATTCGCCTGCTGCGGCGCAAAATAGAAGCCCCGGGCGAATCTGTACTAATTCACACAGTCTACGGCAGAGGCTATCGCTTTGGAGAAGCAAATTAAAAATAATAGAAATCGTACAAAATTCCTTTTTCCTTCTGCTATATTATCTGCGATCGGGAAAGTGTGCACCCTAAACCCGCCCTTACCGATGTTGACAAACCAAAGTAATTACTGTCACCTCCGGCGGACAAAATAGCCTCCCGGGCGCATAAGTTCCCAAACCGCGATTCACGTACAGCAAATTATTCCCAACCTGATGCAAACCGCTAGCCCATTCCCAGTGAGTAACTACTCGATCCCAAACCGACAGATAAGGAATCCACTTTCGCACTGGTTGAGGAATCCAATAGCCAATTTTTCTGACCCAAGCGTACAAAGGGCCGATACCGGGAATAACGATTTGACCGCCGTGAGTGTGTCCAGACAACTGCAAATCAATCCGCCAATTTTGCAGCTTTTCAGCAGTATCAGGATTGTGAGACAATACAATCCGAGGAATCGCGGAATTTATTGATGCCATTACAGGTTCAGGCGCAAAATCTCCCGACCAAAAATCTGCCAACCCAACTAAAGCCAATTCTGACCCCAAAGGATAGATTGCTTCGTTGTACAAAACCCGAATCCCGACGCTATTTAAAGCATTAGCAACCTCTATTTTTGCCCCCGGCCAATAGTGGTCGTGATTGCCCAAAACCGCGTAAATTCCCACCCGACTTTGCAAGTTTTTCAATCGCTGCACTAAGCCGTAAATAGGTGCCGGATCGTAGGTAATAAAGTCACCCGTTAAAAAAATCAGGTCGGGTTCTGCTTCATTAGCTGCTGCAATCGCCTCTTCTAGCAACCATTCCGACAGCCGCACCCCATCATAGTGAAAGTCAGTAAGCTGTACAATTTTAGTATCGGATAGATTTACTGCAAGATTGGCGATCGGTATTGTTAAATTCTCTACCCGCAATTTCCCAGTTAATAACCTGTGCATAAATCTAAGGTTTATTGACAGAGCGAAACCTCTAGCTTAGCAAATAAACAGGCAAGACTGCAAAACTAGCTATTTTCCCCTCTTTCTTCTGCCATAGGACTAATGAGTGTTGACGGCAGACTAATAACTACAGCCTTGGACGCAAAAAGTGGGATTAACTCAAAAAAATTGCAACAGAAATGCCCAATCTTCATTTAGGCTTCCTCGCCAAATAGAGCTTCGGACTAGAATTTTATTTAATTACTAGGGCATTCAACAAAAAAATAGATTGCTAAGCGACTGTTTAACTCAATTTAAAACTGAGACGATTTATTGCATATTATTTTGATTTTTTTAAAAATATTAAATATATAAATAATTACAAATACTTGTAACGTGGAGCGTAATTTAAAGGCCCAATAAATTAGCTCGATCTATTTTTAGGAAAAACTACTTAATAAACAATCTTTGGGTGAGTTTATTAAGTAGCGATAGTTGTCTCTTATGATGATTATTTAACTGACTTTAATCCTCTATTCAATAGAATTTAGACCGGATTTTCTCCGATGGTTTGATAACTACTAACTAACGTTGAGTGCGCTAAAGTTACGATCGCACTAGCTAGCTAAATTGTCGATCGAATGCCACCCGTATTGTTTTGACATTACGCGCCCAACTACTACAGCATTTTTATAATATTATGACTTGCGTAACAATCGGTTTAAAACGCGATCGCTCCTCTTCAGACTGGCATTCCCCGCCCCGCATCTATATTCTTTTGGCAATTGTTCAAAGCTCAGACTTGCGCCACATCCCCAGAGAATCGGGCTACCACGGGAAGATGGCCGCTACCAAACAGTATATAGCGGCAACTTCGAGGGATTGTCTTTACTGCGTTAATCTCGCATCTTGCACGAATGTCAGCAAAGGCCTCTAACCCGCGCCACAAGAAATAAACTCTTGTGGCGCGGGTTAGAGGCCCGCCCGGATTAAGACTGTTGCGACAAGTGCAATATCAGAGTTCATCTTCAAACCATCAATTCACGCCGGCGATCGCCATCTCTCCCCTGTCATCAGCTTTCCTAATCGCAGTCATCAGTTTAACTGTCGCTACACCCCTTTACAAACCTTAACAACACAGTTAATA